>JBAWHI010000040.1:0-7431 GCA_049593675.1 Nocardioides sp. | reverse complement strand
CTGGTGTTCACCGGCGACCTCGACCTCCGGGTCGGTCAGACGACCTTCCACCTCATCCACACCCCCGGGCACACCCCCGGCCAGGTGGCGGTCTACCTGCCCGACGAGCGCGTCGTCTTCACCGGCGACACCGTCTTCTCCGAGTGCCAGACCTGGCTGATGAGCTCAGACGTCGACGAGTGGGTGAGCGCCCTGGACGTCATCGGCAGCCTCGACGTCGACCTCATCGTGCCCGGGCATGGGCCCGTGACCACTCCGGCCTACCTGGCGAAGCAGCGCGCAGTCCTCCTCGAGTGGAAGAGCGCCGTGGCCGAGGCGGTGGCCAAGGGGTGGAGCCGCGAGGAGACCGTCGAGCGGGTCCACTTCCGCGACAAGTTCGGCCCGGTCGACATCGGTCAGGAGTACATGATGGACCACATCCAGACGCTCAACGCGGCATCGCTGTGGGACAAGTTCACCACCCAACGCTCCCCCGTCCGCTGAGCCCAGCGTCGCGCTTCGAGCCTGCTCCCTTCGAACCTGAGGACACTGCCATGACTGATGCAAGCACGAACGAGCTGCTGCGCTTCCGGCTCGACGGCCGCGTAGCCGTCGTCGCGGGAGGCTCCGGCGGCGTCGGCGTTCGGACCTGTGCCGCCCTCGCCGGCGTCGGCGCGCGCGTGGCCATCATCGGACGCTCCGAGGAGCGGCTCGCCGAGGCTCGGGCGGCCGTCGAGGCCGCGGGCGGCGAGGCGCTGGTCGTCGCCGGGGACATGGCGCAGAAGGAGGCCGCCGACGACGCCGTGCAGCAGACTCTGGATCGGTTCGGTCGGGTCGACGTGCTGGTCAACGGGATAGGCGGGGGGGCGGGAACCGCGTTGCACGCCGCGGAGGAGTACCCGCAGGCGGACTGGAACCGGATCCTCGACCTGAACCTGACCACGGCGCTGCTGGTCTCCCAGGCCGCGGCGCGCGGGATGATCGCGGGAGGCGAGGGCGGCTCCATCCTCAACGTAAGCTCCGTGCGCGGGCAGCTCGGCATCGACTCCGGCTTCTCCGCTTACGTCGCAGCCAAGGGCGCCCTCGACGCTCTGACCCGGCAGCACGCCACCGAGTGGGCGAAGCACCGCATCCGGGTCAACACCATCTCCCCGACGTTCGTGCGGACGGCCCAAGCGGCTGAGCTCCTGGCCCAGCCGGGGTTCTACGACAACCTCGTCAGCCGGATCCCGCTCCGCAGGATCGCCGAGACCGACGACCTGGTGGGATCCCTCCTCTTCTTCTGCTCCGACGCCTCGTCCTTCGTGACTGGACAGATCCTCACGCTGGACGGCGGCCTCACGGCCACCCAGTGAGCAGTCGTCCCGCGGAGCGTCCGGCCACGTGCGCCGTGGTGCGCGAGAGGGGCGGTCCGTTCCACCTCGAACAGGTCACGTTGGCCGAGCCGCGGCGAGACGAGGTTCTCGTCGAGGTCGTCGCTTCCGGCATGTGCCACACCGACCTCCTCGTGCGGGATGCACGGCCGGAGTCGCTGCCGGCGGTCCTCGGGCACGAGGGGGCCGGGGTCGTCCGGGAGGTCGGGAGCGCGGTGCACGAGGTCGCGGTCGGAGACAAGGTGGTGCTCAGCTTCCCCTCCTGCGGCCTGTGCCGCCGCTGTCGCACCGGGCGATCGGCCTACTGCGACTCCATCGCGGAGCTGAAGTTCGGCTGCTCTCGTGCGGACGGCTCGGTGGCCACGACGGACCGGCACGGCCGTCCGGTCGGGGACCACTTCTTCGGCCAGTCGTCGTTTGGGACCTCCTGCATCGCCAGCGCCCGCAGCGTCGTGAAGGTCGAGCACGATGTCGATCTGCGGATCGCCGGCCCGCTGGCGTGTGCCGTGCAGACCGGCGCCGGGGCCGTCCTCGACGTCCTCCAGGTCAGCGCGGGGTCAACGGTCGCGATCTTCGGCACCGGCTCCGTCGGCCTGGCTGCCGTCATGGCAGCACGACTGAGCGGCGCCACCACGATCGTGGCCGTCAACCGCCGAGCCTCACGGCTGGCGCTGGCAGCCGAGTTCGGCGCGACGCACCTGGTGTCCCCCGAGGAGGCCGACCCGGTCGCCGCGATCCGCGACGCGACCGGCGGTCGCGGAGTCGACTTCGTCCTGGAGACCACCGGAGTCCCGGAGGTACTGACCCAGGCCGTGCGCTCGCTCGACTCCCTCGGGGTCTGCGCCTACGTCGGTACGGCGTCGCCCGGCGCCCTCGGCGGGATCGTGATGCTCGAGTCCATGACCAAGGGTCTCACCGTGCGCGGGGTGCTGCAGGGCGACTCGACGCCGGTCGTGATGATCCCCCGTCTTCTCGACCTGCACCGGCGCGGCCTGCTCCCGTTCGACCGGTTGATCACCCACTACCGCCTCGACGAGATCAACCAGGCGGCCGCTGACTGCCTCAGCGGGAGCGTGGTCAAGCCGGTCCTGCTGATGGACGAGGAGTTCGTGTGAGCACGGCCCACGGCACGCACCCACCGCAACACGAGGCGAGTCGACAACTACCTGAGGAGCACACGTGAGCGATCCGGCCATCAGCGAGGCACCCGAGAGCCCCGACCTCTCCGTGCCTCCACTGCTGCAGATGACGACGCAGACACCGACCCGGCTGTGGAGCGACTCGGTGGCTCCCCGCGAGCTGACGGCCGCGATCGGCTGGGGTGCGGTGGGGGCGACCTGCAACCCGGTCATCGCCCTGGCCGCACTGCGCGGCGACCTGCCCCGGTGGGAGGGACGGATCCGCGCGTACGCCGAAGCCCACCCGGCAGCCTCGGAGTCGGAGATCGGCTGGGCGATGGTCGAGGAGCTCTCGATCGAGGCAGCCGGACTGTTCACCGACGCGTTCGCTGCGCACGCAGGTCGCAACGGCCGCCTGTCGATCCAGACCGATCCCCGGCTCCATCGCGATGCCGATGCCCTGGTCGCGCAGGCCGTGCAGTTCGACGACCTCGCGCCCAACATCATCGTCAAGATCCCGGCCACCGAGGTCGGCATCCGAGCGATGGAGGAGGCGACCCGTCGCGGCGTCAGCATCAACGCGACCGTGTCGTTCACCGTGCCCCAGGCGGTGGCGGTCGCCGAGGCCATCGAACGCGGACTCGAGCGCCGCGAGGCCGAGGGGCACGACGTCAGCGCCATGGGCTCGGTGTGCACGATCATGGTCGGCCGCCTCGACGACTGGATGAAGTCGGTCGCAGCCCGTGACGGCATCGTCGTCGACCCGGAGGCGTTGGACTGGGCCGGCGTCGCGGTCTTCAAGCACGCGTACGCGATCTTCCAGGAACGCGGGTTCCGCACTCGGCTGCTGTCGGCGGCGTTCCGCCACCAGCGGCACTGGAGCGAGCTGGTCGGCGGCGACGTCGTCGTCTCTCCCCCATTCGCGTGGCAGGAGCGCCTCAACGCCAGCGACATCGATCCTCGCCCGCGGATCGATGATCCGGTCGACGACGCCGTCCTGCGTGAGCTCGAGAAGCTGCCCGACTTCCGGCGGGCCTACCATCTCGACGGGATGTCCCCCGACGAGTTCGAGGGCTTCGGCGCCACCCGTCACACCCTGCGGCAGTTCCTCGGGGCCTGCGCCGAGCTCGAGAGCCTGGTCCGCGACGTGCTGCTCCCCGATCCGACGACCTAGGAGCTGACCGGTCGACGGAGCCGAGCGGGTACGACGGCGCAGCGGTCGGCTCCCGTCGGACGTCGGGTCAGGAGGCGCGCCCGCCCGAGGGACCTTCGGCCTGCTCGACGACCTCGGCGAGATGGACCGCGAGCCACTCGCGGATCTCCTCGAAGTGTCTCTCGATCGCTCGAACCACGCCGTCGGTGTCGCGGCGGCGGATCGCGTCGAGGATCGGGGTGTGGAGAGCTGCGCTCCACTGGTGGTCGGACCCGGGGCCCGCCAGGGTGATGTAGGTGCGCGACATCGGCTCGAGCGACTGCCACACGCGGAGCAGGGTGCGGTTGCCGGCCAGCTGCATGATGCGCTCATGCAGACCTGCGTCGATGGTCGCCAGCGTCCGACTGTCGGCGGCATCGGCTGCGCGACGCATCTGGTCACCGATGGCGATCAGCTCGGCGACGTCATCGTCGGTGAGTCGCGCCATCGCGAGCCGAGCGCCGAGCACCTCGATCGTCGAGCGGACCACATAGGCCTCGAGGAGCTCCTCGGCGTCGATCCGGCGTACCCGGGCCCCCCGGAAGGGAGCGATCTCGATCATGCCCAAGGCCTCCAGTCCACGCAGAGCCTCCCGGACCGGCGCCTGGCTGGTGCCGAGCTCCTTCGCGACCGCGGTCTCCACGATCCGGGAGTCGGGCGGGTAGGTGCCGTTGAGGATCGCGTCGAGCAGCCACTCCTTCACCTGGTCGGCCAGCACACTGCGCACGGGCAGGTCAGAACTGGTCATGAGGCCTCCAGGGATGATGAGCGGATCGATCGCAGGCGCGCCACCTCCATGATCGCGCATTCCCGGACCCTCGGCGGGACCAAGCTAGCCGATCGAAGGCGACCGAACCTCGATAATCGATTACTATACCGGAACCGGGACGGCGCCCGCATCCTGGCCACGACCCGCCTGCCGCACCGGATCGCCAGTGTCAGACGGGCGCGCCGCCGGATCCACCGTCGTCGTAGTGATCACGGAAGAGGTTGCTCACGTTCACCTGGTGCGCGCGGGCGCAGCCTGCCGCGAGGGCCGCGTCCCGGCTCTCGAGCGCGTCGAGGATCAGCTTGTGCTCGCCGATGATCGACTGCACGTCGGCTCTCGGGAGAGTCAGGGTGATGAAGGTGCGGGCGAAGGGCTCCAGCTGATCGAAGACGTGCTGGATCGCCTGGTTCGCCGAGCTCATCACGATCAGCCGGTGGAACTGCGCATCCGCCTGCGTGAGTGCCACGTGGTTGCCCTCGGCGTGATGGCGCTGCATGTCGGCGTACGCCTCGCGCAGCTGGCCCAGCGTGTCCTCGTCCACGAGCGGCGAGGCGACCCTGGCAGCGAGGGCGTCGATCTCCGAGCGCACCAGGCTGATGTCGGAGAGCTCCTTGCTGGTGGGCAGCCGAACCCGCGCCCCGCGCCGTGAGTGGATCGTGACGATGCCGATCGCGGCCAGATCTCTGAGGGCCTCGCGTACCGGAGACTGGCTCGTGCCCAGCTCCTTGGAGAGCTGCAGCTCGACGATCCGCTCGCCGGGCTTGTAGTAGCCGCTCATGATCCGATCGAGCAACAGCTTCTTCACGGAGGTCGACAGCAGTTCGCCGCTGATGGTCGATCCCGCGCCGTGTCCGTTCACGATGTTCCTCCTGAGGCACCCGGGCTGCGGCTCATGCTCTCACGCCGTTCGTCCGCATCCGTCACGCCGCCGAGCGGAGCGCGAGCCGCCGCCGGGCCTCCGCTGGGGTGGCCACCTCGCGATAGAGGAGCTCCGCCACCGACCGGACCCGTTCGACCTGGACCCGGCTCGACTCGGCGAGCCTGCCGGGTCCGTCCCACAAGGAGTCCTCGAGCCCGACGCGGGCGTTGGCGCCGAGCGCCAGCGCCATCGTGCTCACCCGGATCTGGGCCGCGCCGGCGCCCAGCGTCGACCACTCGAACTGGTCGCCGAAGAGCCGGATAGCGGTGCGTCGCAGGTGCAGCAGGTCCTCGACGTCCGCGCCGATACCACCGAGCAGACCCACGACGCTCTGGATGAACAGCGGCGGCTCGACGAGGCCGCGGTCCAGGAAGTGCGCCAGGTTGTAGAGGTGAGCGGTGTCGTAGCACTCGAACTCGAACCGCGTCCCCTGATCGCCGCAGGTCTTCAGGATCCGCTCGATGTCGGCGAAGGTGTTCTTGAAGACCAGGTCCTTGTTGCCGAGGTGCTGCCGCTCCCACTCGTGCTGGGGGTCCGGGAACCGCTGGAGCATGGGGAACAGGCCCATGTTCATGCTCCCCATGTTGAGCGACGCGAGCTCGGGTGCCAAGTCGACCGCGGGCCGGATCCGCTCCTCCACCGACATGTGCGGACTGCCGCCCGTGGTCAGGTTGATGACCACGTCCGACGTCCCCTCGATCTCCGCCAGCAGCTCGCGGAAGAGGCCCGTGTCCTGCACGGGGTGGCCGTCGGCGGGGTCACGGACGTGCAGGTGCACGATCGCCGCGCCCGCATCCGCAGCCGCGAGCGCGGCCGTGGCTATCTCGGACGGCGTCACGGGGAGATACGGAGACATCGACGGCGTGTGGATGGCGCCCGTCGGGGCGCAGGTGATGATCGCGGCTGGCACGGCTCTTCTCCTCGGGTGGGTGGACTCAGGACGTCGCCGGTGCGACGTCGTCGATCTCGACAGAACCGCGGTCGATCGATATCTGGTAGCCGGACACGTAGGCCGGCTCACCTCGGTCCGAGCCGTGGTGGTGGAGGTCGACGGCACGCAGCACCGGGGAGTGGGTCACCGCGACCACGGTCGATCCGCGCCAGGCGGGGACGTCGGCGAGGCTGGCCGCGAACCCCCTGATCCGTTGATGGACCATCGCTGCGGTGTCTCCCGGCGGCGACTGGTGGGCGACCCAGAAGCCGACCCGTTCGGGGTGGGTCAGCCACTGCGCGAAGAAGGGGACCTGCAGGACGTCCTCGGGCGTCAGGCTCGGAGCCTGCTCGGCGAAGGCCTCGGCAGTGCTCACCATGGAGACGCGCTCCCCACCCAGGTAGAGGTCCGGGTTGCGCAGCGCGAAGCTGTCCTGGACCCCGACATCGCTTCCGCCCGCCTCCGCGAAACCGGCGGCTATCCCCTCGGCGGTCTCCCGGGTCCGGCGCGTCCCCCCGTAGAGGACGGCTCGTACCGGGAAGTCTCGCTCTCGGATCCACTCGCCGGCGCGTCGCGCTTGCGCCCTGCCGACGTCGGTGATGGGGACGTCACCCCGATGTCCTGCGACCTCGGCGTGCCGCAGAAGCAGAACCCTGACCGTTTCGCTGGTGATGTGGCTCTCCTGCCGTGATGTGATCGGTCAATGACGACGATGGCCCGCCGGCCCGTCAGGCCGACGCGGTCGAGACGGACGACCACTGCTTCATGAAGAGGTCGAAGATGGCGTCGGCGAATTCCTCGTCGTTGATGTTGTTCTGCATCTCCAGCAGCTCGACCTCCGGGTCGAGCGTCGCGCGCACAGCCTCGAACAGCGGCGTGACGTCCAGCCCGTGCCACTGGCTGCCTTCCCTGAAGTAGTTGTCGAGTCCTGCGAGCGGCAGGCCGACAGCCTTGGGCCCAGGCGCCTGGTTGACGTGCTCCGCGAGGTACTCACCGAGCTTGACCATCTCCTCGGGCGTCGCCGTGAGCGAGGTGATGTTCGGGTTGTGGATCAGCACGTTGCGCTCCGGCGTGTTGAACTCCGCCGGGATCGTCTCCACCGCACCGAAGTTGAAGCACTCCATCGCGCCCGGCACGACCACCTGGGGGA
>JBAWHI010000039.1:0-7729 GCA_049593675.1 Nocardioides sp. | reverse complement strand
CCTGGGTCTTCGTCATGTGGTAGATGCTGCCCGGGTTGGCGGGGTAGAGGATCTCCTGGTCCACCAGGCCGTCCGCGGTCTCGACCTTCACCTGGAGGTAGCCCTCGGGGATCTTCATGCCGGCGGTGCCGTAGCCGTAGACGCCCATCGTCCCGAGGTGCGCGATGTGGACGTCCAGACCGCTCTCGACCACCGCAGCGAGCACGTTGTTGGTCGCGTTGAGGTTGTTGGAGACGGTGTAGCGCTTGTGCCGGCTGCTCTTCATGGAGTACGGCGCGGCCCGCTGCTCGGCGAAGTGGACGAGCGCGTCGGGCCGCCAGTCCTCCAGCAGCGTGAGCAGGCGGTGGTAGTTCTCGGCGACGTCGAAGTTGTGGAAGGCGATGTCCTTGCCGGAGACGTCCTTCCAGGCGCGGAGCCGCTCGCCCATCGGCCGGATCGGCGTCAGCGAGGAGACCTCGAGCTCGATGTCGATCTTGCGACGCGACAGGTTGTCGACGATCGCGACCTCGTGCCCCTGGGCGGACAGGTGGAGTGCTGTGGGCCAACCGCAGAAGCCGTCGCCGCCCAGAATGAGTACCCGCATCTTGTTCCCTTCGTGGTGCTCTGGCACTGCTTCGAGCGGTGCCGTCGCCTCGGAGCCGGGCCGGATGATCCCGGCCGGCGGTTCACTGCTGTCGTCTGCGGCCACCTGGACGTCGCGACGTCGGGAGAGCTGGCCGGTGGTGGGATCGAGGTGGATCCCACACTCCTTGGCGGACTCCATCTCCCACCACCACCGTCCGGCTCGGGGATCCTCGTCGGTCGCGACCGCGCGGGTGCACGGTGCGCAGCCGATGCTGGTGTAGCCGCGGTCGTGGAGCTTGTTGTACGGCACCCGGTGCTCGTGGATGTAGGACCAGACCTGGTCGGAGGTCCAGTCGAGCATCGGGCTGAACTTGTGCAGACCGTAGGACTCGTCCCACGACTCGACGCTCAGGTCCCGGCGCAGCGCCGACTGCTCGCGTCGCAGCCCGGTGAGCCAGGCGCGCTTGCCGGCCAGTGCCCGGCGCAGCGGCTGGACCTTGCGCACGTCGCAGCAGCCCAGACGCAGCTCCACGGCGTCGTAGAAGCCGTTCTGACCGTGGGCGCGGGTCCAGGCGGAGACCTCGTCCGCGTCCGGGCCCAGCATCGTGATCACCGGCCCGTAGCGCTGGTGGACGCTGTGCGCGAGCGCCTGCGTCTCCTCCGGCAGCCGGCCGGTGTCGATGCTGACGATCTCGATGTCCAGACCGTGGCGCGAGATCAGGTCGGTCATGACCAGGCTCTCCGGACCGAAGGCGTTCGCCAGCACGGCGGGGCGGAAGTCGGTGGAGACCCGGGTGAGGACGCCCATCGTGTGGGACAACGCCTCGCGGTAGTCCACGATCGTGACTCCTTCGGCGCCGTGCCTCCTCGTCGGCGGATCGTAGCACCGGGCGTCTGCCGGTCTGCACCGGCTGATCCGCCTCCCGAGACCGCCGGCCGGCCGGGCTCCGGCGATCTCGGGCGGGTCCGCGCCTGTGTCGCCCACCTCACCCGCGGGCGGGGTTACGCCGCTGTGGATGGCCGCCTAGGCTTGCGGGGCACACACCGTACGTCTGGTACCCGATCCGGCTCCCGCACGGGAGTGGTCGGCGGGACTGGAACGAAAGGTCCAACGCACATGACGCACCCATCCCGGGCAACCGGACTGCGGGTCGGCGTGGTCGGCGCGGGTCGCGTCGGCGCCGTCCTGGCGGCTGCCCTCGAGGCGGCCGGGCACCCGGTCGTCGCCGCAGCCGGAGAGTCCGACGCCTCCCGTCAGCGCATCGTCGGCCTGATCCCGGGCGCGACGCCCGCCAAGCCCTCCGACGTGGCGCGCGCCTGCGACCTGCTGCTGCTCACCGTGCCCGACGACATGCTCGAGAACGTCGTCACCGTGCTCAGCGACAGCGGCGCGATCGGGCCCGGGCAGTACGTCGTGCACACCTCCGGCCGGCACGGACTCGGCGTCCTCGCGCCCGCCGCCAGGGTTGGTGCCCACGTGGTGGCCATGCACCCCGCGATGACCTTCACCGGGACCGCCCTCGACCTGGACCGGCTCGCCGGCTGCGTCTTCGGCCTCACGGCCGGCGACGACGAGAGGGCCGTGGCCGAGAGCCTGGTCGCCGACCTCGCCGGCCGGCCGATGTGGGTGCCCGAGGAGATGCGCACGCTCTACCACGCCGGGCTGGCGCACGGCGCCAACCACCTGGTCACCGTGGTGACCCAGGCGATGGAGATCCTGGCCGCCGCGGGAGCCGACGACCCGGCCGGCACGCTGCGGCCGCTCCTGACAGCAGCGCTCGACAACGCGCTCGACCAGGGCGACGCCGCCCTCACCGGGCCGATCGTGCGCGGCGACGTCAACACCGTGCGTGCCCACCTGGCCGACATCGCCGCGAACGCACCCCACACGCTCCCGTCGTACGTCGCCATCGCCCGCGACACGCTCGACCGGGTCGTCACCGACGGACGGGTGCTGCCGATCCGTGCGGCCGCGATCCGGCGGGTGATCGCCGAGGCGGAGCAGAGCGCATCGGGCCCGGCGGACCGGTCGTCGGTCCAGCCGTTCCGGGCCGACCGGCGTCGATGAGCGCCGGCCCCACCCTCGTCCACACCCACGACGAGCTCGCCACGCTGCTCGCCCCGGCACGCGCGGCCGGTCGGCGCGTCGGCTTCGTGCCGACGATGGGCGCGCTCCACGAGGGCCACTCCGATCTGATGCGGGTCGCCCGCGAGCACGTCGGCAGCGGCCCCGTCGTGGTCTCGGTCTTCGTCAACCCGCTCCAGTTCGGGCCGGGCGAGGACCTCGACCGCTACCCGCGCACGCTCGCCGCCGACCTGGCAGTGGCGGAGCAGGCGGGGGCCGACATCGTCTTCGCGCCCAGCGCCGAGGAGGTCTATCCGGGTGGCGACCCGCAGGTGACGGTCAACCCGGGCTCGCTGTCCACGGTGCTCGAGGGGGCGACCCGGCCAGGACACTTCCGCGGCGTGCTCACGGTGGTGGCCAAGCTCTTCGGCCTGGTCCGCCCGGACGTCGCGGTGTTCGGCCAGAAGGACTACCAGCAGCTCACCATGGTCCGCCGGATGGTGCTCGACCTCGCCATGGCGGTGGAGATCGTGGGCGCCGAGACGGTCCGCGAGGACGACGGCCTCGCCCTGTCCAGCCGCAACGCCTACCTCGACCACGAGGAGAGGCTCACGGCGACCGCACTCATCCGCGTCCTCCGTGCGGCCCAGGACAGTGCGGAGTACGGCGCCGCGAGCGCGCTCGCGGCGGCCCGGGCCGAGCTGCGGGCAGCTCCGGGGGTCGACCTCGACTACCTGGTGATCACCGACCCCGACCTCGTCGAGCTGCCCGGCGACGTACTCGACGGGACCGAGGCCCGCGTGCTGATCGCCGCTCGCGTCGGCACGACCCGCCTGATCGACAACCTGCCGCTGGTCCTCGGGACCGATCGGAGAGCTGAGTCCTGATGCTGCGCACCATGATGACGAGCAAGATCCACCGGGCCACGGTCACGCAGGCCGACCTGCACTACGTCGGGTCGGTCACCGTCGACGAGGACCTGCTCGACGCCGCCGACCTGCTGCCGGGCGAGCTCGTGCACATCGTCGACATCACCAACGGGGCGCGACTGGAGACCTACACGATCGCGGGCGAGCGCGGCTCCGGCGTGATCGGCATCAACGGGGCGGCGGCCCGGCTGGTGCACCCCGGGGATCTGGTGATCCTGATCGGCTACGGCCAGATGGAGACCGCGGAGGCGCGCGAGCACCGCCCGCACGTGGTCTTCGTCGACGCCGACAACCGCATCCTCGCGACCGGGCTCGATCCCGCCGAGGCGGTCGCGGGCTCCGGTCTGGTCCGCGGCGACCATCTCGTCGGCCGGTAGCCTGCGCCCATGCCCACCGCCCCGGCCCGCCGCGTCCCCGGCCGCCTGGTCGCGCCCGATCCCGGGTGGACGACGACCGCCGACGTCGTGGTGGTCGGGTCGGGCATCGCCGGGCTCACCGCGGCCCTGCGGCTGCGCGGCCAGGTCGACACGATCCTGGTCGTGACCAAGGACGTGCTCGCCGCCGGCTCGACCCAGTGGGCGCAGGGCGGGATCGCCGCCGCCCTCGGGCCGGGTGACACCCCCGAGGAGCACGAGCTCGACACGCTGGTCGCGGGCGCCGGGGCGTGTGACCGCGACGCGGTGCGTGCCCTGGTCACCGAGGGGCCGGAGGCCGTGCACGAGCTGATCGCGCTCGGCACCAACTTCGACCACGCCCCGGACGGCGAGCTCTCGCTGACGCGCGAGGGCGGCCACCACCGCGACCGGATCGCGCACGCGGGCGGCGACGCGACCGGCGCCGAGATCCAGCGGGCCCTGATCGCCGCGATCCAGAAGGCCCCCGAGATCGAGGTCGTCGAGCACGCGCTGGCCGTCGACCTGCTGCTCGCCGACGACGGTGGCGTCGCAGGGCTGACGCTGCACGTCATGGGGGAGGGGCAGCGCGACGGGGTCGGCGCGGTGCACTGCCGCGCGGTCGTGCTCGCCAGCGGCGGTCTCGGACAGGTCTTCTCGCAGACCACCAACCCCGCCGTCTCGACGGGGGACGGGATGGCCGTCGCCCTGCGAGCAGGAGCGGTCCTCCGGGACCTGGAGTTCGTGCAGTTCCACCCGACCGTGATGTACCTCGGCCCCGACTCCGTCGGCCAGCAGCCGCTCATCTCCGAGGCTGTCCGGGGCGAGGGCGCGTTCCTCGTCGATGCGCTGCCGGAGCAGGGCGGCAAGCGGATCATGGAGGGCGTCCACGAGCTGGCCGACCTGGCCCCGCGCGACGTGGTCGCCAAGGCGATCACGCGGCGGATGAACGAGACCGGACGTCCGCACATGTGGCTCGACGCCCGTCACCTCGGCGCGGAGGACACGGGAAGCGGAGCGACCTCGGATCCCGCTCGTCGAGCGGCGAACGAAGCGAGCGTGGCGAGGTTCTGGGAGCGGCGGTTCCCGACCATCCTCGCCACCTGCCGCCGCCACGGGGTCGACCCGGTGACCGAGCTGATCCCCGTCGCGCCCGCCTGCCACTACGCCTCCGGCGGGGTCCGCACCGACCTCTGGGGACGCAGCAACGTCCCCGGCCTGTACGCCACCGGCGAGGTGGCCTGCTCGGGCGTGCACGGCGCCAACCGGCTGGCGTCCAACTCGCTGCTCGAGGGGCTCGTCTTCTCGCGCCGGATCGCCGAGGTGCTCCCCGGCGAGCTCCGGCCGCAGCAGCCGCCCGCCCCCGACACCCGGACCGCCGGCCTGGTGCCCGGCGGTCTGCGCCGCGACCTCCAGGAGGTGATGACCTCGCGGGTCGGCGTGCTCCGCAACGCGGTGGGTCTCGCCGATGCCGCCGGGATGCTCGACAAGGTCGCGGGCGTCACCGCCGAGATCGTCGACCAGCAGTCGTGGGAGACCACGAACCTGCTCACCCTCAGCATCGCGCTCGCCGACGCCGCCGCGCTGCGGGAGGAGACCCGCGGGTCGCACTGGCGCGAGGACTTCCCCGAGCGCGACGACGACCGGTTCTCCGGCCACGTCGACGCCGTGATGGACGACGGCGTGACCTCCCTGGAGCTGCGGTGAGCAGCCTCGACGACGAGCTCGCCGCCGCGGGCCTCGACCCGGCCGCCGTCCTGGCCCAGATCCGGGCGGCCCTCGCCGAGGACCTCCCGGCCGGCGACGTGACCTCGATCGCCACGATCTCCGACGAGGCGAGGGGGGCCGGAGTCTTCGCCGCCCGCGAGGAGGGCGTCGTCGCCGGCCTCGGGGTCGCCGCGATGGTCTTCCACGAGGTGATGGGCGACGCGGTGACGATCACCGACCGGGTGCCGGACGGGCAGCGGGTCGCCGTCGGCGACGTGGTGATGCGGGTCGCCGGACCGACCCGCGGCCTGCTGACCGCCGAGCGGACCGCGCTCAACTACGCCAGCCACCTCTCCGGCGTCGCGACGGCCACCGCGCGGTGGGTCGAGGCGCTCGCCGGCACGAACGCCCGGGTGCTCGACACCCGCAAGACGCTGCCGACTTACCGCGCCCTGCAGAAGTACGCCGTGCGCTGCGGCGGCGGCGTCAACCACCGGTTCAGCCTCAGCGACCGGGCCATGGTCAAGGACAACCACGTGGTGGCGGCCGGGGGAGTCGTGCCCGCCTTCGAGGCGGTGCGTGCGACGTACCCCGACCTGCGGGTCGAGGTGGAGGTCGCCGACCTCGACCAGCTGCGCGAGCTGCTCGCCGCCGGCTGCACCGAGATCCTGCTCGACAACATGGACACCGCCGCGATGGCCGAGGCGGTGCGGATCACGGCCGGCCGCGCGGTGCTGGAGGCCTCCGGCGGGCTGACCCTGGAGCGGGCCCGCGAGGTCGCCGAGACCGGGGTCGACTTCATCTCGGTCGGGGCGCTGACCCACTCGGTGCCGGTCTTCGACCTCGGTCTCGACCTCGACGAGGACTGAGGCGATGGCACTCCTCGCCGCCGACATCGGCAACAGTCACACCCAGCTCGGACTGCTCGAGGGCAGCGACGTGGTCGCCGACTGGCGCGTGGCGACCGACGGGCGGCGGACCTCGGACGAGTGGGCGGTCCTGCTGCGCGGACTGCTCGGCCCGGCGATCGCCGAGGTCGACGGGATCGCGGTCTGCGCCACCGTCCCGGCGGTGCTGCACGAGTGGCGCGACATGTTGGCTCGGCACTTCGCGGACGTGGGGTGCCTGGTCGTCGAGCCCGGGGTCCGCACCGGCCTCCCGGTCCTGACCGACAACCCCCGTGAGGTCGGCACCGACCGGATCATCAACGCCCTCGCCGCCGTGCACGACTTCGGCGGCCCGGCGGTGGTAGTCGACTTCGGCGGTACCGCCACGATCTTCGACGTGGTCAGCCGAAAAGGAGAGTACGTCGGCGGCGCGATCGCCCCCGGAATCGAGATCTCCCTCGAGGCGCTCGGCCGTCGCGGCGCCCAGCTGCGCGCGGTCGAATTGCTGCGTCCGCGCACCGTCATCGCGAAGAACACGGTTGAGGCATTGCAGTCGGGAATGGTTTTCGGCGTCGCGAGCCAGGTCGAGGGAATTGTCGCGAGGATGATCGCCGAGCTGGGCGAGGACCCAGGTGACGTCCAGGTGATCGCCACCGGGCACCTCGCCGAGCTGGTCCGAGGGGAATGCGACTGCTTTACCCAGTACGCCCCGTGGTTGACGTTGCGCGGTCTGGAGATCGCATTCTCGCGCAATAGTCGAGCCGAATCCTGAGGCGTTTCGCGAGAAACTCACTCCCGTGACATGATGAATTCTCATAGGCACGGGGGTTATCGCGAAAGGCAATTCATCATGGCGCAGAAGGTCCACATCGTTCTTGTCGACGACATCGACGGCAGCGAGGCCACCGAAACCGTCTCCTTCGGTCTCGACGGCACCACCTACGAGATCGATCTCAACGACAAGAACGCCGCCCAGCTGCGCGACGCGCTCGCGGCCTACGTCGGCCACGGCCGCAAGGTGGGCGCCGCCCCGCGGCGCGGTCGGCGCAGCGCCGCGGCTGCGGAGTCCGGACCCAGCGCCAAGGAGATCCGGGAGTGGGCCCGCGCCAACGGGCACGAGGTCCCGGACCGGGGCCGGGTCTCGGCCGAGGTGCGCGAGGCGTACGCCGCCGCCCACTGATCGGG
>JBAWHI010000038.1:0-2098 GCA_049593675.1 Nocardioides sp. | reverse complement strand
CGCGAGCCCGTCGCGTCGCCAGCTCACGGCGTACGACGCGGGCGAGCCGTCCCAGGAGCCGGTGCTGCACGACAGGGTGCGTCCCGCGACCGGCGCCCCGGAGATCTGCGGAGGGGCGAGGTTCGTCGGCGCTCCCGGGTCACCGAGCGGCATCGTGTCCGCCATCCAGTGGGTGGTGCCGCCGTGGTCCCACTGCTGGACCCGGCCGTTGCCGGAGTCGGCGACCCACAGGCCCAACTTGAAGCTGCCGGCGGCGTGGTCGACCGACGTGGGCCGATCGAGGGAGCCGCGGCTCGCGGAGGCGTCGGGGGGATGGCCGAGCGCCCGGTAGGGCCAGTAGTCGTCCGTGCCGTTGTAGAAGAACAGCCCGTTGTTGGCGAGGTCGACGACGCCGAGCTGACCCTTCTCGTCGGCGATCACCGGGCCCGGCGCGGGGTCGCGGAAGCCGGCCTGCCGCGCCGGCACCAGGGTGCGCACCGGGTCGGGGTCCGCGAGCAGCGTGCGGGCGTTGTACATGAAGACCTTGCCCGCGTCGGGCACCGAGACGTAGAGGCGCGACGGCAGCCCCTGGTGGGCCGGGGCGATGGCCACGTCGCCCGGGAGCCCGGAGCCGGGCGGGTCGACGGTCGCCTGCAGGTCGCCGTCGAGCCCGTAGATCCCGACCGTCGCGGCGCAGCGGCCGGCGACGTAGACGGCGTCCTCGCTCACCTCGATCCCGCCGTAGCGGGCCGGGTCGTGCGCCCGGTCGGCCGGACAGCTCACCGCGGGCCGGTGCGCGAAGTGGGTGAGCACCTCGCCGTCGGAGCCGAGCGCGGAGACGCTGTCGCCGTAGTCGACCCAGATCCGGCCGTCGGGGGCGACGTCCAGCCCGGTGAGCGGGTCGTCGCGATCCAGGGGGACCGATCCGGTGACCGAGCCGGTGGGCGCCAGACGCAGCAGTCGGGCCGATCCGGCGAACCCGACGTACGACGTGCCGTCGGCCGCGACGGCGACCGCGGTCGGTCGCCCGGTGCTGACGGCGGCGGCGGGTTCAGGGGTCAGCACAGCCAGGCCCGCAGCCACCAGTGTGGTCGCGAAGCCCCCCAGCAGCGCATGGCGCATCGCGCCCCCCATGGCGTCGAGGATAGGCGCCGATGCGGGTCGGCGCGGCCGAAATCGGTAGACTCGACGAGGCCCGGGTCTGGGCCGCTACCCCATCGAACGGACGTCGTACCGCCATGCCCAGCACTGCTCGCACCGACCTGCGCAACGTCGCCATCGTCGCCCACGTCGACCACGGCAAGACCACCCTCGTCGACGCGATGCTCCGTCAGGCGGGTGCGTTCACCGAGCACCAGGCCGAGGGCGTCGCCGACCGGGTGATGGACTCCGGCGACCTGGAGCGCGAGAAGGGCATCACGATCCTCGCGAAGAACACGGCCGTGCACTACGCCGGTCCGGCCGCGGACGGCAAGCCGATGACGATCAACATCATCGACACCCCCGGCCACGCCGACTTCGGCGGCGAGGTCGAGCGCGGCCTGTCGATGGTCGACGGCATCGTCCTGCTCGTCGACGCGTCCGAGGGCCCGCTGCCCCAGACCCGCTTCGTGCTGCGCAAGGCGCTGAACGCCGACATGCCGGTGATCCTGGTCGTCAACAAGACCGACCGCGGCGACGCCCGCATCGCCGAGGTCGTCGACGAGACCTACGAGCTCTTCATGGACCTGCTCGACGAGAGCCACAGCCAGGACGCGCTCGACTTCCCGGTCGTCTACGCCTCCGGACGCGCCGGGGTCGCCGGGCTCGACCAGCCCGAGAACGGCGAGCTGCCGGACTCCCCCGACCTCGAGCCGCTGTTCAAGACGATCCTCGAGACGATCCCCGCGCCGACGTACGAGGAGGGCGCGCCGCTGCAGGCACACGTCACCAACCTCGACTCCTCGCCGTTCCTCGGCCGCCTGGCGCTGCTGCGGATCAAGGAGGGCACCCTCAAGAAGGGTCAGACCGTCGCCTGGATCCGCCGCGACGGCGAGATCAAGAACGTCCGCATCACCGAGCTGCTGGTCACCGAGGGCCTCGAGCGCAAGCCGGGCGAGTCGGCCGGGCCGGGCGACAT
>JBAWHI010000037.1:0-9795 GCA_049593675.1 Nocardioides sp. | reverse complement strand
AGCACGCCCGAGTTCGGCTCGCCCTGCTACACCGAGCCCGAGGGCGCCCCGGCCGCGGTCACGCCGTGGGACCGCACCCGGACGGCGGGCGGCTCGTCGGGTGGCGCGGGTGCCGCGGTCGCCGCGGGGCTGGTGCCGCTCGCCCAGGGATCCGACGGTGGCGGCTCGATCCGGATCCCGGCGTCCTGCTGCGGGCTGGTCGGTCTCAAGCCCACGCGCGGACGGATCAGCGCAGCGCCCATGTACGGCGACCCGGTGGGTCTGAGCACCGCCGGATCGATCGCCCGGACCGTGCGTGACGCGGCGGCGATGCTGGACGACCTGGCCGGCGGCCGGGTGGGTGACCCGGCCTGGGCGCCTCCGCCGTCCGGGAGCTTCCTGTCCGCCTGCGACCGCGCCCCGGGGCGGCTGCGGGTCGCCCGCTTCATCGCACCGGTCGTGAGCGACGCTCCTGTCGACCCGGCGTGCGTGAGCGCCTGGGAGGACGCCTCCCGGCTGCTGGAGTCGCTCGGCCACGAGGTGGTCGACGTCGAGGTGCCGCTCCCGCCCGAGGCGGTGCCCGTCTTCGAGACCTGCTGGGCGGTCCTGACCGCCCTGTCCGTCGTACCTCCCGAGCGCGAGCAGCTGCTCCGCCCGCTGACCCGGTGGCTGGCCGACCGCGGCCGCGCGGTCAGTGGGCCGGAGTTCGGGCTGGCGATCGGCGCGATGCGGCGCTTCGCCGCCGGGGCGCTGACCGCGCTCGCGCCGTACGACGCGGTGCTGACCCCGACCCTCGCCACGCCTCCGCTGCCGGTGGGGGCGATGCGGGACGACGAGCACCCCGAGCGGGACTTCGAGGCGCAGAAGGCCTTCACCCCGTGGACGTCGGCATGGAACGTCACCGGCATGCCGGCCGTCTCGCTGCCCCTGCACTGGACCGACGGCGGTCTCCCGGTCGGGGTGATGCTGGCGGCTCGACCGGCCGAGGAGGAGCTGCTGCTCTCGCTCGCCGCCCAGGTCGAGACGGCCGCTCCGTGGGCGGACCGGCGACCGCCCGGATGGTGACTACGGTGGACCCATGAGCAGACCGGTGATCATCGTCGTGGGAGCAGGACCGGGCGTGAGCGGCTCGGTGGCGCGCCGCTTCGCACGTGAGGGGTACGACGTCGGGCTGCTCGGCACCGACCCCGAGCAGCTTGCGGTGCTCGGTCGCGAGCTGGAGGCCGGTGGAGCGCACGGCCAGGCCGCCGTCGTCGATGTCACCGACGTCGAGTCGACGACGGACGTGATCGCGGCGATGGCGGAGGTCTTCGGCCACATCGACGTGCTGCACTTCAACCCGAGCGCGTTTCGCGAGCAGGACCCGCTCGAGCTCACCGTCGACGACCTGCTCGCCGACGTCGCGCTCGGCGTGGGCGGGCTGCTGACCGCCGTGCAGGCGGCTCGACCGTTCATGTCGTCCGGGGGTCGGGTGAGCGTCACCGGGAGCATGGCCGCCGACAAGCCCTGGCACCGGGCCGCCTCGCTGGGCGTGCAGAAGGCCGGCGTACGCAACCTCGTGCACAGCCTGGACGCCACGCTCGAGCCGGACGGCATCCGCGCGGTCTCGGTCACGGTGCGCGGGACCCTCGGCAAGGACGGTCCGTTCACCCCCGACCGGGTGGCCGACGCGATCTGGGACGCCGCCCACCAGGACGTCGATGCCTGGCAGAGCGAGGTGCCCTACTCCGGATGATCGTCCGGTCGCGGCATCAGTCGTCGCCGATGCCGCGCGCGTGGAGCGCGTCACCGGTCTCGTGCGCGCGGGCCACGACCCGGATCACGAACGGGGTGAGGAACGCCCGGGGGTGACGCACCCCGCGGGCGCGCGCCGCATCGCGGGTCTCGAGGGCGAGCGCCACCGTCCCGGGGAGGGCCTGGATGGCCAGGCCGAAGGCGAGCGCGACCCGCTCCGGTTTCACGCCGATGCGCGCCAGGGGGGTGATCCAGCGGATCAGCGCGTCCAGCATGGCGTTGACGGGCGTGGTCGCGGTGACGACGACCGCGGCGAGCGACAGGGCAAGCAGGTCGACGAAGGTCTCGATCGCCTTGTCGCGTCCGTACCACCACCACTGGAAGACGCTCGCGAACGCCGCGAGCAGCAGGATCGCCCGCGCGGCCCGCGCCAGGGTCAGCACGGGGACGCGGGCGACCAGCGCCAGCAGCAGCGCCACCGCGAGGAACATCCACGACGCGGGCATGCTCCGCACCAGCACGATCGACAGGCTGAGCGCCGCGAGGCCGGCCAGCTTCGGGCCGACGGGCAGCCGGTGCAGGACCGAGGTCCCCGGCTGGTAGACGCCGATGGCGCTCATGCTGCTCATGACGTCAGCGACCCGAGGTAGTCCTCGACGGCGGCGTCGGCGGCGCCGTCGTAGCGGATCCGCGCGTCCTCGATCACGATGACCCGCTCGCAGCGCCGGGCCAGGTCGAGGTCGTGGGTCACCAGCACCAGCTGCTGCGGGAGGTCGAAGAGCAGGTCGGCCACCCGCCGCGTGTTGGCCAGGTCGAGCAGGGTCGTCGGCTCGTCGGCGACCAGCACGGCGGGCTCGACGGCGAGCACCCCGGCGAGGGCGAGCAGCTGCTTCTGACCGCCGGAGAGGGCGTGCACGCTGACATCGGCGTGCTCGCCGAGGCCGTAGCGCTCGAGCACGCCGAGCGCGAGCTCGTG
The DNA here is from genome assembly GCA_049593675.1 of Nocardioides sp. Taxonomy (GTDB): domain Bacteria; phylum Actinomycetota; class Actinomycetes; order Propionibacteriales; family Nocardioidaceae; genus Nocardioides. The sequence goes on along the minus strand of JBAWHI010000037.1, from coordinate 7,106 downwards.
GCGCCGCTTCGCATCCTTCTCATGGCGGCGCAGCGACAGCTCGACGTCCTCGACGCAGGTCGGCATCACGAGCTGCGCGGCGGGATCGGTGAAGGCGAAGCCCACCCGGCGCCGCACCGCCGCACCGTCGCGGGCGACGTCGACGCCGTCGACGAGGACCCGCCCCGTGGTCGCCTCGACGAGGCCGTTGAGCATCCTCGCCAGGGTGGACTTGCCCGAGCCGTTGGCGCCGATGATGCCGACGCGCTGCTCGGTGAGCTCGAGCGTGGTCGGCGCGAGGACGACCCGGTCGCCGCCGGCGACAGCGACGCTGACGCCGGCGGCCTCGAAGGTGAGAGTAGGCAAGGTCAGCGGCGGGCGAGGAGCTGCGGGAAGGCGCGGTGGACCTCGGCGGCGACGAGGGCGACCAGCGTGGTCTTGAGCAGGTCGCCGATCCAGAACGGGGTGTCGTAGACGAACGCCTGGTGCCAGGACACGTCGAAGAAGAGCTTCATCCCGATGATGCCGAGCGGGTGGATGACGAGCACGCTGCCCGCCAGGGAGCAGAAGAAGACCCAGATGGCCCGGGTGCGCTTCTCGCGCGCGACGTACTTGACCAGGAAGCCGGCGAGCGCGGCGGCGAGCGGGAACGCGATCAGGTAGCCGGCGCTCGGACCACTGAAGGCGGCCAGGCCCGAGGAGTGCTCGGCGAAGACCGGGAGGCCGATCGCGCCGAGGAGCAGGTAGAGCGAGACGGCGAGGAACCCGCGGACCGGGCCGAGCACGCAGCCGGCCAGCATCACGCCGAAGGTCTGCAGCGTGATCGGGACGCCCGCACCGCCGGTGGGGATCGCGCCGATGTAGGCGCAGGCGGAGATCAGTGCCGCGAAGCCGGCGATCAGCGCGAGGTCGGTGGTGACCGAGCGGCGCCGCCGGGGGGACGCAGCCGGGTCCGGGGTCGAGGTGGAGTCGGTCGTCTCGGCCATGGCCATGCTCGGTTCCTTCGCTGGTGCCTGCGCGGGGACACCTGAACGGTGGTCAGGTGAACGGCGTTCAGGTTAGGGTTCTGGCCCGGACCGGGTCAACGGTGACCGATGAGTAGGAGGATGTGACGTGCGCTACCACCGCGCCGACGTGGTCGAGCGGGCGCTGGGCGTCCTCGACACCTGGGGCCTGGCCGACCTGACCATGCGGCGGCTCGGCGCCGAGCTCGGTGTCCAGCCCAGCGCCCTCTACCACCACTTCGCCACCAAGCAGCTGCTGCTCGCCGCCGTCGCCGACGAGATCCTCGCGCGCGGGCGCCCCGCCGAGCTGCCGACGACCTGGGACGCCCGGGTGAGTGCGGTCTGCGCGGCTCTGCGCGACGCGCTGCTCGGCTACCGCGACGGCGCGGAGCTGGTCGCGACGACCTACTCCTTCGGCCTCGGGGCCGCCGGGCCGTACGACGACCTGGTGGCCGCCCTCGCGGACGCCGGACTCGACGCGGAGCTGGTGCCGACCGCCGCGCGGACGCTGCTGCACTTCGTCTTCGGCCACGTCACCGACGAGCAGACCCACCTGCAGGCCGGCAGTGCCGGTGCGATCCAGGACGGTCCACGGCCGGCGTCGGACTTCGCGGCCGGTCTGGCGATCGTGGTCGACGGCCTGCGCGTGCGCAGTGCCGCCGCGGGCAGCCGGCGCTAGGCCGACGGGTCCACGAGCGCGCCGTGCTCCTCCGCCAGGAGCACGGCGCCGGTCAGGTCGAGACGGGTGTCGCGCAGCCGCGCGATCGTCAGGTCGACGCCGTCGAGGTCCGCGCCCCGGAGGTCGGCCTCGGCGAGGTTGGTCTCACGCAGCACCGCACCGGCGAGGTTCGCACCCCGCAGGGACGTCCCGGACAGGTCGGCCATCGCCAGGTCGGCGTCCCTCAGATCGAGGCCGTCCAGCGCGAGCCCGGTCAGGTTCGCACCGCGCAGGCCGACCGAGCGCCACACCCCGCTCCGCACGGCGATCGGCCGCAACGTGCACTCGCTGAACTCGGATCCGGTGAGCTTGCAGCCGTCGAGGATCGCGTCGAAGAAGCTGCAACGACGGAAGTCGCACGAGACGAAGGCCGACGCGACGTGGGTCGAGGCGTTGAACCGGCAGTGGTGGAAGGTGCAGCGGACGAACGATGCGCCCCGGGTGATGGTCTCGCTGAGGTCGACGTCGGTGAAGGTGACGTCGGTGTACGTCGCGGCGCCGAGGTCCTCGCCGTACCAGTCCTGATCGCGCAGCGACTGGTGGTCACTCACCGCTTCCTCTTGACCTTCAGGTGCAGCAGGTCGCGCGGCCACTCCGCGGTCGACAGCGAGCCCCGGACGGCACGCTGCTCGAAGTGGAGGTGACAGCCGTCCGGAGCGGCCTGGTCGTTGGCGCGCGCGAACATCTCGCCCTTGCGCACCGCGTCGCCCGGGCTCACGAAGACCCGTTGGGTGTGGCCGACGACCAGGTCCCACCCGCGCCGGTAGTTGCGCAGCAGCACCGGGTTGTCGCCGTACGCCGGCCCGAGCGACGCGGTCGAGACGACCCGTGCGCGGAAGCGGGCATAGAGCGGTGTCCCGCACGGCATGGCGATGTCCATCCCGTGGTGGAAGCCGCGGTCGTCGCGGCAGCGCGGGTCGGGGGAGTAGTACGGCGCCGCCGTGCAGCCGAAGGGGATCATGATCCGGTGCCGGCCCTTGAACCACGGGGAGCGGTACTGCTTGGTGTCCTGGGAGTAGAACTCCCAGCGCGGGTCGCGCGCGTCGGCGGAGCCGGCGAGGGCGCCGAGCATCGAGAAGACCAGCGCGACGATGAGCGCCAGCGCGATCAGGGTGGCTACCAGTCGTCGCATGATCTCAACCTAACCGGCGCGAGGGCGCGGTCAGAGCGAGAACTCGCCCGGTGCGAGGCTGCGCAGCACGCAGAACTCGTTGCCCTCGGGGTCGGCCATCACGACCCAGCTCACCGGGTGGCCGTCAGCTCCTTGGCCGACGTCGGCCCGGGTCGCGCCGAGCGCCTCGAGGCGGGCGACCTCCTCGGCCTGCGTGGCATCGACCGGGGAGACGTCGACGTGGACCCGGTTCTTGGCGGTCTTGCCCTCCGGCACCCGGGCGAAGAAGATCGTCGGCGCCAGCGGCTCGCGGCGCACCGTCTCCAGCAGGGCGGTGTCGGAGCCGCGGTCGGGGCCGATCTCGATCAGGTCGTCGGTGGCGTCGAGGACGGCGTAGCCGAGCACCGCGCACCAGAAGTCGGCGAGCCGGGCCGGGTCCGCGCAGTCCACGCTGATCTCGGTCAGTCGAGACGTCATACGACGCGATTATCCACGCCGAGGAGGTCCACCTCACCCGTCGCGGGGGAGGTGGGTCTCGACCCGGGCGGCCAGGGTGGGGCACGCTCACGAACTGGAGGCCCCGCATGACTGCTGGAACGAGCCCGACGAGCGTCCCGACGAGTCAGGCGCCCGCCCGGGCGCCGCTCGTGCTCGCGACGCTGATCATCGTCGCGGCGGTGGCGAACCTGAACCTGTCGGTGGCGAACGTCGCGCTGCCGGCGATCGGCGCCGCCTTCGACTCCTCGCAGACCACGCTGAACCTGATCGCGGTCGGCTACTCGCTGGGTCTGGCCGCATCGGTGCTCTACCTGGGTGCGGTCGGCGACCGCTACGGCCGCAAGCTGCTGCTGGTGCTCGGGGTCTCGCTCTCGATCCCGGCCAGCCTCCTGGCCGCCTTCGCCCCCAGCGACACGGTGCTGATCATCGCCCGGATCCTCGGCGGACTCTCGGCCGGCATGGCGTATCCGACCACCCTCGCGCTGATCACCGCGCTGTGGATCGGCCCCGGGCGCACGAAGTCGATCGCGTTGTGGTCCGCGCTCGGCGGCGGCATCTCCGCACTCGGCCCACTGGTCGCCGGAGCGCTGCTGGAGGACTTCGACTGGGGATCGGTCTTCCTGATCACCCTGCCGTTGGCCGTGCTGGCGCTGGTGATGGCGCTGATGTTCGTGCCCTCGCACGCGAACGAGTCGACCGACCCCGTCGACAACCTCGGTGGCCTGCTGTCGGTGCTCCTCGTCGCCGCTCTCGTCCTCGCGATCAACTTCGCCCCCGTCCCCAACAGCGGGGCCGTGGTGATCGGGCTGGCGGTCATCGCCGTCGCGGCCACGATCGCCTTCGTCTGGCGCCAGCGCCGCGTCGCCAACCCGCTCTACGACCTCAAGATCGCGAGCCGGCGCACCTTCTGGGTGGCGGCCTGCGCCGGCATCATCGTCTTCGGCTCGTTGATGGGTGCGGCGTTCATCAGCCAGCAGTACCTCCAGAACGTGCTCGGCTACAGCTCGATGGAGGCGGGCGGGGCGATCCTGCCGGCCGTGCTGTTGATGGTCCTCGTTGCGCCCCGGTCGGCCAAGCTGGTCGAGTCGCACGGCGCTCGCACGACGCTGCTGATCGGCTACGTGTTCCTCTTCTTCGCCTTCGTCTCGATGCTCCTGCTCTGGGAGGAGGACAGCAGCTACTGGCAGATCGGCCTCGCCTACGTGTTCATCGGCATCGGCGTCGGCTTCGCCGGCACCCCCGCCTCGCACTCGCTCACCGGGTCGGTCCCGATCCGTCGAGCCGGCATGGCGTCGGGCACCGCGGACCTGCAGCGCGACCTCGGTGGGGCGATCATGCAGTCGATCCTCGGCGCGCTGCTCACGGCCGGATACGCCGCCTCGTTCAGCTCGGCCATCGCCGGCGCCAAGGACGGCGACAAGGTCTCCGACCAGGTCGAGAGCGAGCTCACGAAGTCGTTCGCGTCCGCCGAGGCCGTCGCCGCGAACCATCCGAAGTACTCCGAGCAGATCATCGCCGCCGCTCAGAAGTCGTTCCTCGACGGCGACGACATGGCCTACACCGCCGGTCTGATCGCGATCGTGCTGGGCGCGGCGCTCGTCTTCTTCATGTTCCCCCGCCACGACGAGGAGGTCCGGCTCCTCGAGCAGTACGCCGCCGAGGACGGTGCGTCCGAGGAGTCCGACGCCTGAGCGGCGCTCAGATCCTCAGCAGCCGCGCGCACTGCGCGATCAGCTCGGCCCGCAGCGGCCGTCCGCGCTCGGCGAAGTGACGCTGCTGCTCGGCGTACTCGACCTTGCCGGCCGCGGTCTCGACCCGCACCGGCTCGAACCCCAGGTCCGCCAGGTCGTACGGCGAGGCCCGCATGTCGAGCTCTCGGATGTCACGGGCCAGCTCGAAGCAGTCGGCGACCAGGTCGGAGGGCACCATCGGCGTGAGCCGGTAGGCGTGCTTGTAGAGGTCCATGCCGGCGTGCAGGCAGCCGGGCTGCTCGAAGTCGGCACGGTCGGTGGAGGTCGGCCGCAGCGAGTTGAGCGGCGTGGCGGCCGGGGTGAAGAACCGGTAGGCGTCGAAGTGGGAGCACGAGATCCGGTGTGACTCCACGACGGCGTCCGTGCCGGGCGGGCCGAGCCGCAGTGGCCAGTCCGCGTGCCGCGTCTCGACCTCGCCGAGGCGGTAGACCATCGCCCACTCGTGCATGCCGAAGCAGCCGAGCTGAGGCGGACGGTCGGCGGTCGCCGCGAGGAGCCGGTGCAGGGCTTCGAGGAGCGGACGCTGCGAGACGACGTACGCCGCGGTGACGGCCCCGTCCTCGTAGCCCTTCAGACGGGCGTACTCGGGGGCGTCGTCGAGTCGCACGCCGTAGCCGGGGTGCCAGCGCCGCAGCTGCGCCGGGCGCTGGGAGTAGTAGGTGAACAGGAAGTCGTGCACGGGGTGCTTCACGCTCTCGGCGCGACGAGCCAGGTGCGGTGCGAGGAAGACGTCGACCCGCGCGGCATGTGCCTCAGCACACGCCTCCCAGTCGGCTCGCTCCATCACCCGCACGGTCGTCAAGGTTAGGTGGATAGGCTCGGTGGGTGCGCATCGCGAGATTCACCACGGGCGAGGACCCCATGTACGGCGTGGTCACCGGCGAGGTCGACGAGTTCGGGCAGCCGGACCCCGACAGTGTCGTCGTCGCCCTGGCCGGCGACCCCCTGTACGTCGGGGTGAAGCTGCTCGACCAGGAGTTCCGGCTCGAGGACGTGCGGCTGCTCGCCCCGGTGCTGCCGCGCAGCAAGGTGGTCGGCATCGGTCGCAACTACGCCGAGCACGCCGCCGAGATGGACAACGAGGTCCCGACCGAGCCGCTGATGTTCCTCAAGCCCAACACCAGCGTGGTCGGTCCCGGCGACCCGATCTTCTACCCCTCGCAGACCGAGAACCTCCATTACGAGGGTGAGCTCGCGGTCGTGATCGGCCGGATCTGCCGCGACGTGCCCCTCGAGCAGGCCACCGACGTCATCCACGGCTACACGATCGGCAACGACGTCACCGCCCGCGACCTGCAGAAGGGCGACGTCCAGTTCACCCGGGCGAAGGGCTTCGACTCGTTCTGCCCGCTCGGTCCGTGGATCGAGACCGACCTGGACCCGCAGGCGTTCGCCGACGGGGTGCGGGTGCAGACGTTCCTCAACGGCGAGGTCGTCCAGGACGGCACCACTGCCGACCTGATCTTCGACATCCCGTCCCTCATCGCCCACGTCAGCAGCGTGATGACGCTGCTGCCCGGCGACGTGATCCTCACCGGCACCCCCGAGGGTGTCGGTCCGATGGAGGTGGGCGACGAGGTGGAGATCTCGATCGCCGGCCTCGGCAGCCTCACGAACAAGGTGGAGAAGCGATGAACACCCCTGTCCGCGTCCGGATGGCCCCCTCGCCGACCGGTAGCCCGCACGTCGGGCTGGCCCGTACTGCCCTCTACAACTGGGCTTTCGCCCGCCACCACGGCGGCACCTTCGTGTTCCGGATCGAGGACACCGACAAGGAGCGCTCGACCCAGGAGTCCTACGACTCGCTGATCGAGGTCATGCAGTGGCTCGGTCTCGACTGGGACGAGGGTCCGCTCAAGGGTGGTGACTTCGGCCCATACCTCCAGTCGGAGCGCTCCGACCTCTACGCCGACGTGCTCGCCCGGCTGCGCGACCACGGCTCGACGTACGACTGCTACTGCACCAACGACGAGGTCACCGCACGCCGCAAGGCCTCCGGGTCCAAGGTCATGGGGTACGACGGCTTCTGCCGCGAGCTCACCGAC
>JBAWHI010000036.1:0-3653 GCA_049593675.1 Nocardioides sp. | reverse complement strand
CGGCGGCACCTCGGCCTCGACGACCGTCACGGTCCTGAAGGCCACGTCGAGCATCAAGGCCACCGGGATCTCGAAGCAGATCACGACGAAGCAGCGGCTGAAGATCGCCGCACGCGTGAGCGTGGCGGGGGTGCCCACCCCCAACGCCAAGGTGATCGTCCGCGACCGCCAGCGCATCATCGCCTCGACCACGATGCGCAACGGCAAGGCCACGCTGCGGTTGCCGCGGCTGTCGAAGGGCAAGCACAAGCTCGTCGTCAGCTACTCCGGCAGTTCCGATGTCGACGGCTCGAAGACGCCCGTCCGAGTCGTGCGGGTGCGCCGATGACCCGTCCCGACCGTCCCGTCCCACCCTTCTCGACGAGAGGCTCCTCCATGTCCAAGCCCTCCCGCCCCAGTGTGCTGCGGCGTGCGGCGGGTGTCGCGTTCCTCGGCGCACTGATGTCGAGTGCCTTGGCCGTGCCGGCTGTGTCGGCATCCGCGGCCTCGATGGACCCGACTGCTGAGTACGCCCCCTCCCGGGTGCCCGACCGGGTCACCCTGACCCCGACCGACGACTCGCAGACGAGTCAGAACGTGGTGTGGCGCAGCGCGGTCGGGGTCGCCAACCCGATCGCCGAGCTGCGTGTCGCCTCGAGCCTGACCTACCAGAACGACCAGCAGGTCTTCGCGGCAGATCGCAGCACCGAGGTGTCCGCCGACCTGGGGTACGAGGCGGTGTTCCACAGTGCGACGCTGACCGGCCTGACCGCCGGCACCACGTACCAGTACCGCGTCGGCGACGGCACCAACTTCAGTGAGTGGCAGCACTTCACGACCGAGTCCGCGGAGGCCGACCCGTTCTCCTTCCTGTACTTCGGGGACGTCCAGAACGGCATCAAGTCCCAGTCGTCGCGGGTCCTCCGCAACGCCTTCCGGGCCAGCCCGGACGCCGCTCTGGTCGTGCAGGCGGGTGACCTGGTCAACGACGCGAACTCCGACGAGCAGTGGGCGGAGGTGTACGAAGCCACCAGCTACGGGCTCGGGACCAAGAACTTCCTGATGTCGCCGGGCAACCACGAGTACGAGGGGGCCGAGCTCTCCAGCAACTTCTCGGCTCAGTTCACCTACCCCGACAACGGCCCGCAGGGCGAGGGTGCCGCCTACGACCTGCTCGACGGCACCGTGCACTACACCGACTACCAGGGTGTCCGGTTCATCTCGATGAACAGCAACGCCAGCGCTGCGGAGCCGTTGGCCATCCAGACCGCGTGGCTCGAGGAGGTGCTGGAGGACAACCCGAACAGGTGGACGGTCATCTACTTCCACCACCCGATCTTCTCGCTCGACGAGGGGCGCAACAACCGGGCGATCCGCAACTCCTGGCTGCCGCTGTTCGAGGAGCACAACGTGGACCTGGTGCTCCAGGGCCACGACCACGGCTACGGCCGGGGCAACACCCACGAGGCCGAGGAGGGCAACCCGGAGAGCTGGGACGCCGACCTCTCGTACGACGGTCCGGTCTATGCGGTCTCGGTCGTCGGGGAGAAGCAGTACCCCGGTGGTCCGCGGCTGTGGACGGAGAACGACGCCCACCTGCGCCGCCTCGGCGGCGGCGTTCAGCTCTACCAGGTGATCGACGTCGAACAGGGCAGGCTGCGCTACGAGGCCCACACTGCGGACGGTCGCTACTACGACGGCTTCACGATCGTGAAGAACCAGGACGGCAAAGCGGTCACCGACGACTCCGAGCCCGACGACATCGACCCGGAGAACCCGGGCCCCTGCCTGGGGTGCGAGCCGAACCCGGACCCCGACCCGGACCCCGACCCGGACCCGGAGCCGGTCGGTGACATCGACTACGAGTTCGACAAGCACCTGAGGTCGGTGGATCCGTCGATGGCGGCGTTGCCGGCGGGGGTGGCGTTCTCGCAGGAGCGGGACACGTTGTTCCTGGGTGATCAGAACGGTCGCAAGATCTTCGAGCTGGATCCGGACACCGATGAGGTGCTGGGGACGATCACGTTGTCGGAGAACATCCGAGATCTCGGGGTCGATGATGAGAACGAGCTGTTGTACGTGGGTCAGCAGAACAAGAACTGGGTCGTGGTCTCGATCGCGGACGGTTCGTTCGGTGATGTGGTGCGGGGGCCGTACTCGATCAGTGAGTCGAACCGGTCGATCGACGTCGACCCGGTGCTGGGCTATGTGTATGTCGCGATCCCGGCGCGTGGTGTCGAGGTGTTCAACGCGGTGACGGGTGAGCCGTTGGGCACGATCGGCTCGACCACGGGTGCGTACTACGTGGCGGCCGACCCGGCGGGTGGCCAGGTCGCGGTTGCCTACTTCGAGGAGCTGACGGATGTGAAGAACGTCGAGCTGTTCGATGCTGGTGGTGGGTTCGTCTCGCAGTGGTCGACGCCGACGCGGTCGAATGCTCGTGAGGTGGACGTCGACTCGACCAACGGTCTGGTCTATGTGGGGTACACGGGGGTGACCGCGTCCTCGGGCGGGTTCACGGTCCATGACCTCGACAGCGGTGCGCTGCTGGCCGACAAGGTCGGTGCGGAGTACGGCAAGGATGCCTACGGGATCGCGGTCGACGAGGAGCGCCAGCGAGTGTTCGTCTCCGACCGGGACTTCAGGCTGAACCCCCCGGGCGAGGAGACGACCCCGGCAGCAGTCACCGTCAGCCAGCGCATCGGGTTCGGCGACCCGGAGCCGGATCCCGACCCGGACCCGGACCCGGACCCGGACCCCGACCCGGACCCCGACCCGGACCCGCCGGCGGGTTCGACGTACACGGCGTCGAACCTGGCAGCGATCCCGGACGCCGGTGACACCACGGTGGACGACAAGCCGGTCGGCTCGGTGTTCGAGCAGGCCACGGGCCATCTGTTCGTCGGCAATGAGCAGCGGCCGGCGCGAATCCGGGTGATCGATCCGGAGGCAGACACGACCGTCCGGGTGCTCGCGGTGCCGGAGGGGGCCGAGGACGGGATCCGCGACCTCGCGCTCGACGAGGCCGCCGGCGAGCTGTATGTGGCGCTGGGGAACCGTTGGGTGGTCGTGGATCCGGACGACGCCACGGTGTTGCGTGGGCCGTTCGCGTTCGACGCCAATGTCCGCGGCGTCGACGTCGACCTCGCCCGGGGCCGCGTCTTCGGAGCGACCCGGGGCACGGGCTTCATCGTCATGGACGCTGAGACAGGGGAGCTGATCCAGAACGTCACGACCGAGGGCGCGAACTGGTCCTCGCACGGGATCGCCTACGACGCGGTCGCCGACCGGGTCTACGTCTCCAACGAGAATGCTGCGGGCACGGCGGGGCTGCGGGTCTACAGCGGCGTCGACTACTCACTGGTGGAGCAGGTCGCTACCGCGGCGCCGTCGTGGCGCTCGGTGGCGGTCGACCCGGTCGCCGGCCGGGTCTACCTGGGTCATGCCGCCACGACGTACGACGACAGCGGGGTGACCGTGCTCAGCACGGTCGACCTCTCCCGGGTCGCACGGCTGGCGGCACACGCCTACGGCAACAAGGTCTACGGGGTCTCGGTCGACACCGTGAAGGGCCGGGTCTACGTCTCGGCCCGAGACCGCTACCCCACCGGGATCGTGAAGCTCCAGCGCGACTCCTGACAGGCAGACGTCGGCCCGCCCGAGCATCTCGGGCG
>JBAWHI010000035.1:0-5261 GCA_049593675.1 Nocardioides sp. | reverse complement strand
GCAGCGCCGTCAGCTCCTTGTCCTTGAGCCTGCCCAGGTCGGTCCCGTCCACCTCGACCCCACCCGAGGAGGGGGTGTCGAGCGCCGCCATGCAGTGCATCAAGGTGGACTTGCCGGACCCGGAGGGCCCCATGATCGCGGTGAATCGGCCGGCCTCGAGGTCGAGGGTCACCCCGGCCAGGGCGTGCACGGCGGAGTCGCCGGTGCCGTAGGTCCTCCGCAGGTCCGTGGCGCGGGCTGCGGGTGCTGCGGGGGTGTGGGGGGCGGTGGTCATGGCACCAGCCTGCCGGAGGTCGCCGACGTGCGCCATCGGGGTCCACCCTGAGCCGGGTGAGGGTACGCCAGGACGGCGCATCCTGGGGCGCGAGCGCCACGGAATCCCCCGAACCGAGGACGGGGAGGGCATATTTTGCCTACATTCGAGGCGTGGACGAGTTGCTGGTGACCGAGGGACGTGCACTCAAGCACGTCCAGGTGCGCGAGTACGTGCGCACGCTCGTCACGGGGGCGGCACCCGGCTCGCCCGCACCCAGTGAGCGTGAGCTGGTGCATCGTTTCGGGGTCGCCCGCATGACCGTGCGCCAGGCGATGGACGCCCTCGTGGTCGAGGGCCTGCTCGAGCGCATCCCCGGGAGGGGCACCTTCGTGGCCCGCCCGCGGCGGGCTGCGAGCAGGCTGACGAGCTACACCGAGGAGATGTCGCGCCGGGGCCTGCTGGCCGAGTCGCAGACCCTCCTCGCGCGTCGTGAGCAGGCGGGGCCGGGCGTCGCCCGGGCGCTGAACCTCTCGGAGGGCGACGCGGTCATCCACTGGCGCCGGCTGCGCCGGGCCGACGGCGTACCCATGTGTCTCGAGGACGCCTACCTCAACGAGGTGCTGCTCCCCGGCTTCCTGCAGAGCGGGATGCCCACCAGCCTCTACGACGCACTCGAGTCACGCGGACTGCGCCCGGCGTGGGCCGAGGACTCGATCAACGCCGACGTGGCCAACGAGGAGGAGGCCCAGCTGCTCGAGGTGGGCGCCGACGCACCCGTGCTGCGGCACTCCCGTCGGGGGCACTGCGCCGACAAGGTCGTCGAGGTCTCGCGCACCGTCTACCGCGCGGACCGCTACACGATGTGGGTCCAGGTGGGCGCGGAGGACTAGCGGGACGCGTGTCGCGACCCACGGGTCGCGACCGACTGGCTGGAGGTCAGAGCCCGCCCAGCGGCGCGACGACCTCGCCGCTCTCCTCGCAGACCCACACCGGGTCGGGGCCGCCGAGGTCGGGCTGGATGTAGAGCGCGTGCACGGGGGACTGTCCGTTGCAGTCCAGGCATCGGGGCCAGCGGCCGACGGTCTCGAACAGGGCGTCCTGCACGTCCTGGGCGACCAGCCCGGCGACGTACACGTGGCCCTCGGGCCACTGCTCGGCCCACCACTTGCGCTGGGCGACGGCGTCCTCGAGGGCCGAGACCGCCTGGGCGGTCGCGAGTCGGCGTGCCTGGAGATCCGACAGCACCCGGGCGCGCGCATCGAACAGCAGGGCGTTGTCCATGCTCCCCATCATGCCCCCGCACACCAGCGCGGCTCCGCGTCGCGGGCTGCGGGCGTGCCTACCATGCGTTCTATGGGTACGGCGCTGCTCGAGGTGGCCGTCCTCGATCCGCGTGACGCACCCGGCGCGGAGGAGGGCGGGGCCGACCGCCTGCTCCTCTCCACGGCCGAGGGGCGCTCGCCGGAGCCCGCCCTGGTGTCGGCGACCTGCCGCGAGAGCCAGGTCCCGGTGCACGTCGTGCTGCGCCTCGACGAGACCTGGAGCACGACCGGCGGCGAGCTCACCCGCCTGGTCGGCCTCGCCGAGGACTACCTCGGCTCCGGAGCCGCCGGCGTCTCGTTCGGCTTCCTCGACGCCGACCTGGAGGTCGACGTCGAGGTCTGCGGCTACCTGGCCGGCCAGCTCCCCCACGTCCCCTGGACCTTCGGTCGCGCCATCGACGACACCCTCGACCTGCGCCGCTCCTGGCGCCGCCTCATGAGGCTTCCCGGCCTGGTCGGCGTGCGCTCGGCGGGGTCCCCCCGGGGCCTCCAGGCCGGCTACGACGAGCTCCTGGCGCTGGTGGGTGCCGACCCGGTGGTGGCGCGGACCCTGATCGCCGGCGAGGGCCTCGTCGCCGAGCAGGTGCCGTGGTTCGTCCGGGCCGGGGTGCAGCAGTTCCACCTCGACCGGCAGGCCCGGCCGGGTGCCTCCCACAAGGCCTACGTCGACGCCGGCCACGTCCGCTCCTGGCGGCTCCTGCTCGACGACGCCGTCGAACGATCGACGCGCTCTGCCGGCTGATCGCGGATGATCCTCATCGACCCGCCCAACGCGGCCGGGCACGGGCGGCTGTGGTCGCACCTGGCCAGCGACGCGTCGTACGACGAGCTGCACGCCTTCGCCGCCGACCTGGGGATCCCGCCCCGTGGCTTCGACCGGGACCACTACGACGTGCCGTCGGAGTGGTACGACGCGGTGGTCGCTGCCGGGGCGGTGCCGGTGACGTCCCGTGAGCTCGTCACCCGGCTGCTCGCCTCCGGGCTGCGGCGGCGCAAGCGGGGCTAGTCAGGCCCCTGCTCGCAGCCCGCCCAGCTCGCGCGCCACGTTGGCGCGAGCGGCCGCCTCCCAGGAGGAGCGGGCGTGGGCGGTGTGGAAGAGGTGCGGCTTGGCGAGCAGGTCGTCCAGGACGGCGGCGCGACCGGCCGCGAAGTCCGCGTCCGCGACCTGCGCCCACTCCCGACGGACCGCGGCGACGTACTCGGCGTAGCGCTCGGCGGGTGCGGCCAGGATCGCCAGGTCGGCGTCGGACAGCGCGCCGCCGTTCGGGTCGTCGTCGGCGGGCCGGTGGTGCTCGGTGAGCAGCACCAGGCGGACGACCTCGGCGACCAGGTCGGGTGCGATCAGGGTCGACAGCGCCTCGGCAGCCCAGGCGGCCGACCGCCTCTCGGCGTCGGGCTCGGCGTCGTAGACGCTGTCGTGGAACCACGCGGCGAGCTCGACGGCCAGCCGGTCGAACTGCACGCCGTGCGCCGCCAGCTCCCGGACCCGGCCCAGGACCTCCTCGAGGTGGCGGGTGTCGTGATAGCCCCGGTCCGGGTGGGAGTAGGCGGCCACGAGCTGGGCGCCGAGTGCTCGGGCGCCCGGCAGCGGCCAGTCCAGGAGCAGGTCCACGACCGTTATCGAAGCAGCCCGGGCCGAGGGGCGCTACGGTGGGGGCAAGTAGAACGTGTTCTAGACGGGGAGGTCCGATGCCGGCGAGCAGGGAGCACATCAGTGGGGTCGTGGAGGACTATCTGCGACTGGTCGCGACCGGGACGGCCGACGAGGTCGTCGCGCTCTACGCCGAGGACGCGACCCTGGAGGACCCGGTCGGCTCGCAGGTGCTGCGCGGGCGGGAGGCCATCCGGGCGTTCTACGCCGCGATCGAGCCGCTCACGATCGAGACCCGGCTGTTCCACCTCCGGACCGTCGCCGGCGAGGCGGCGTTCCACTTCGAGGTGACGACGATCACCGACGACGCCACCTTCACGATGGCGCCGATCGAGGTGATGACCTTCGACGAGGACGGCCGGATCACGTCGATGCGGGCCTGGTGGTCCGACACCGACATGGTGGCCAGCTGAGCGCTGCTACCGGGTCGCGACGGGGGCAGGTGCGCTGACCGACGGCGCCGGTCCGGTCGTCGAGGACGCACTCGACGTCGGGCTCGCGCTGGGGCTCGTGCTGGGGCTGCTCGACGGGCTCGTGCTGGGGCTCGTGGACGGGCCGGCCGTCGGGCTGGTGCTCGACGTCGGGCTGCTCGTCGGGCTGGAGGTCGGCGTCGCGCTGGCGCTCGGACCGGTCCGGCAGGTCGGGTTCGTCTGGTCCGCGTCCGGCTGGCGGGGCACGGGCAGCAGTCCGACGTAGGACTCCTCGCCGATGCGCACGGAGTAGTTGTTGTCGAACTCGATGCGCTCGAAGAGGCAGTAGTGCTCGCCGCGCATGTTGCCGTCGAGAGGCGGGTTGACGACGATCGTCAGCCCGCTCTGGGTGGCGAGCTGGCCGGTCAGCTTGAACTTCCCGTCCTCGTCACTGGTGGTGCTCGCCAGCTTGGTCCCGTCGGCGTCGAACAGCTGCACGGTCGCCCCCGGGCCGTTGGTGTAGGGCGGCTTCAGCGCGATCATCGTGGGAGCGTCGGCATCCAGAAGGTTGCCCGTCACGGTCCCGCCGCGCTTGGTGACGTGGAACTCTCCGGTGTCGAACTTGTTCGACTTCACCTTCGCCTTCGCGACCCCGCCGGTCTTGGCGAACCACACGCCGGCACCCTTGAACTCCGCCTTGTAGCCGCCCGGGTGCAGGCCGCGGAAGGCGAAGGTGCCGTTGCCGGAGGTGACGCTCCACCACTGGCCGGTCTTCTTGCTGGTGACCGTCAGGGTCGTCTTCTTCTTCAGCAGCCCGTTGGGCGTGGTCAGGTAGACGGTGAGGTCGCCGGCCCGCTTGCGGAGCTTGATCCGCAGGTTCTTCGCCTTGCCGGGCTTGACGGCGCCCGCCCAGGTGCTCTTGTCGACCCACTCGCGCTTCTTGTCGTAGGTGAACACGGAGTACTTGCCCTGGGGGAGGCCCCCGACCGCGAACTGGCCCTTCTTGTTCGCCGTGGTCGAGAAGGACTGCTCGCTCCGGTTGGCCACCTTGACGGTGGCGCTCTTGAGCGCCTTGCCGTTGCGGCCGCGGACGGTGCCGGTGATCGCGCCGCCCTTCTTCATGGTGACGTTGCGCGGGGTCACCCGCCCGGCCTTGACGGTGAGCTTGATGTCGGTCGGCGCGTACTTCGAGACGTCGTACGACGGACGCTGGTCGACGAACTGGAGGTGGTAGGTCCCCGGAGCCAGGTTCAGCGAGTAGCCCCGGGAGCCGGCCCGGAGCTTCTTCTGGCCGACGTAGTTCCACGACTTGTCGAACCACAGCATCTGCATCTGGGGGCAGGACTTGAGCTTCGGGCAGTTGATGCTGCCGTTCGCGATGCCCTTGCTGGGGGCGGCCTGGGCTGCGGGACCGGGAACGGTCACCAGCAGGGCGGCCAGCACGGACAGCACGGACAGTGCCGCCGCGAGCACGACGCGGAGGCTGGCACGGGGTGACATGGCTCCATCGTAGGTGCGCGTCCTTCAGGGTCGCTCAAGCCCAGATCAGGCTTTGCTCAAGACGCGCCGGCGGTCCGGTCCTCGCGTCCCGGTGTCATCGCCCACCGGATGGTGCCGGTCGC
>JBAWHI010000034.1:0-7554 GCA_049593675.1 Nocardioides sp. | reverse complement strand
GGCAGCCACGACGTCATCGCACGGACGCGGGCGTCCCGTCGCTCGCGGCGCTCGATCTCAGCGGCCCGAGCAGCGGCGAGGACGGCCGCCTCCCGCTGGCGCTCCTCGCGGCGACGAGCGCGCTCCTTGCTCATCGCCGGCTCACGGCAGCGACTCCACCCAGTTGCGCAGCAGCGCCGCTCCGGCGTCGCCGGACTTCTCCGGGTGGAACTGGGTGGCCGTCAACGGACCGTTCTCGACCGCAGCGACGAACCGGTCGCCCGCCCCGGGGATCGAGCCCGTCTCGGCCCAGGTGACCAGGGGTGCCCGGGTGCGGTCGTTGGTGACCAGGCTCCAGTCGCGCACGCCGTAGGAGTGCACGAAGTAGAACCGCTCCTGCTCGACCCCGGCGAAGAGCGTGCTCCCCTCCGGGACCTCCACGGTGTTCCACCCCATGTGCGGCACCACGGGCGCCTGCAGCCGCTCGACGACACCGGGCCACTCGTCACAGCCCTGCGTCTCGACGCCGTGCTCGACACCCCGCTCGAAGAGGATCTGCATGCCCACGCAGATGCCGAGCACCGGACGACCGCCCGCGAGCCGGCGACCGATCACCTCGGGCCCCCGCACCGCTCGCAGCCCGGCGACACAGGCGGCGAACGCCCCCACGCCGGGGACGAGCAGGCCGTCGGCGTCCTCGGCGAGGGTCCGGTCCGGCGTCAAGGTGACGTCGGCTCCGGCGCGCTCGACGGCGCGCACGACGGAGCGGAGGTTCCCCGAGCCGTAGTCGAGGACCACGACGCGGGGCGTGCGGCCGGCCACGGTCAGAGCGCGCCCTTCGTGCTCGGCACGCCCGTCTCGCGCGGGTCGAGCGCGACCGCATCGCGGAACGCTCGAGCGAACGCCTTGAACTGGGTCTCGACGATGTGGTGCGGCTCGCGGCCGGCGAGCACCCGCACGTGCAGGGCGACGTGGGCGTGGAAGGCGATCGTCTCGAAGACGTGGCGGGTCAGCGACCCGAGGTAGTCGCCGCCGAGCACGACGTACTGCTGCCCCTCGGGCTCGCCCGTGTGCACGCAGTAGGGCCGGCCCGACACGTCCACGACGGCCTGGACCAGTGCTTCGTCGAGCGGGACGGTCGCGTCGCCGAAGCGACGGATGCCCTGCTTGTCCCCGAGTGCCTGGCGCAGCGCCTGCCCGAGGACGATGGCGGTGTCCTCGACGGTGTGGTGCGCATCGATGTGGGTGTCACCCTCGGTCTGGACGGTGAGGTCGACCAGGGCGTGGCGACCGAAGGCGTCGAGCATGTGGTCGTAGAAGCCCACCCCCGTCGAGATGTCGGTCCGGCCGCTGCCGTCGAGATCCACCTCGACCAGGACCTTCGACTCCTTGGTCTGCCGCTCGATGCGTGCAGTCCTGCTCATAGCTCCTCCATCACCTGGGTCAGTGCGACCCGGAACGCGTGCATCTCCTCTGCCGTGCCGATCGACACGCGCAACCATCCCTCGGGGCCGACCTCGCGGATCAGCACTCCCCGCTCGAGCAGCCCCTGCCACACAGCATGACGGTCGGGGAACGTTCCGAACAACGCGAAGTTCGCGTCCGACTCCGCCACACGCAGGCCCTGCTCGCGCAGCCAGCCGACGATCGCGTCCCGTTCGGCGCGCAGCTCGTCGACCTTGCCCAGCAGCTCCGGGGCGTGTCGCAGCGCCGCCAGCGCCGCGGCCTGGGTCACCGCGCTCAGGTGGTACGGCAGGCGCACGACCCGGATCGCGTCGCAGATCGCCGGGTCCGCGGCCAGGTAGCCCAGCCGCAGCCCCGCCGCCGCGAACGCCTTGCTCATGGTCCGGGTGACCACCAGGTTGCGGTGCTCCGCGAGCAGCTCGAGCGCGCTCGGGACCCCGGCGCGCCGGAACTCGCCGTACGCCTCGTCGACGACGACGATGCCGTGCTCGCCGGCGGCCCGGCACAGCAGACCGACCGCCTCGGGCGGCAGCGCGGTGCCGGTGGGGTTGTTCGGGCTCGGCAGCAGCACCACGCTCGGCCGCTCGCGCTCGACCGCCTCGCGGGCGCTGTCGAGGTCGAGGCTGAAGTCGTCGGCGCGACGCCCCTGCACCCACGTGGTGGAGGTGTCGCGGGCGTACTCCGGGTACATCGAGTACGTCGGCGCGAAGCTCATCGCCGTGCGCCCCGGTCCACCGAAGGCCTGCAGCAGCTGCAGCATCACCTCGTTGGACCCGTTGGCCGCCCAGACCTGCTCCGGGGTGATCGGTCGCGGCGTGTCGCGGGAGAGGTACGCCGCGAGCGCCGTGCGCAGGGCGACGTGCTCGCGGTCCGGGTAGCGGTTCAGGGTGCTCGCCGCAGACCGGACGGCCTCGGCGATGTCGTCCGAGCATGCCGCGGAGGGGCCGTAGGGGTTCTCGTTGGTGTTGAGCTGCACCGGCACGTCCAGCTGGGGCGCACCGTAGGGCTCGAGGCCCCGAAGCTCCTCGCGGATCGGGGGGAAGACCACGCGGGTCACCTCTCGAATCGGACGCGGACCGCGGCGCCGTGACCGGGCAGGTCCTCCGCCTCGGCCAGCGTGACGACGTGGTCGGCGACCTCGGCGAGCGCTGCGCGGTCGTACTCCACGACGTGCACCGACTTGGTGAACGCGCGCACCGAGAGCCCGCTGCTGTGGCAGGCGCAGCCCCCGGTGGGCAGCACGTGGTTGGAGCCGGCGCAGTAGTCGCCGAGGCTGACCGGGGCGTGCGGGCCGACGAAGATCGCGCCGGCGTTGCGCACCCGCGCCGCCCAGCCGGCGGCGTCCTCGGTGTGGATCTCGAGGTGCTCGGCGGCGTAGGCGTCGACCACGGCGAGGCCCTGCTCGAGGTCGTCGACGAGCACGATGCCCGACTGGTTGCCGGCCAGGCTGGTGCGGATCCGCTCGACGTGGCGGGTCACGGACACCTGCTTGTCGAGCTCGGCCTCGACCTCTGCCGCGAGCTGCTCCGACGGCGTGACGAGCAGCGAGGCCGCCAGCGGGTCGTGCTCGGCCTGACTGATCAGGTCGGCCGCGACGTAGGCCGCCTCGGCACTGTCGTCGGCGAGGATCGCGATCTCGGTCGGACCGGCCTCGGAGTCGATGCCGATCTGGCCCTTGAGCAGCCGCTTCGCGGTGACCGTGTAGATGTTGCCGGGCCCGGTGACCAGGTCGACCTTCGCGCACGGCCCCACGCCGTAGGCGAACATCGCGATCGCCTGGGCGCCACCGACGGCGTAGACCTCGTCGACGTCCAGGAGTGCGCAGGCGGCCAGGATCGTGGGGTGCACGCTCCCGGCGAACTCGCTCTGGGGTGGGCTGCTCAGCGCGATCGAGGCGACGCCGGCGATCTGGGCCGGCACCACGTTCATCAGCACGCTCGACACGAGCGGCGCGATGCCGCCGGGGACGTAGAGACCCACCCGGTCGACGGCGACCTTGCGGTGCGTGACGCGGGCGCCGGGGCCGAGGTCGGTGACGGCGTCGTGCTCCAGCTCCGCGGCGCAGGTCGCCCGAAGCCGGCGGATGGACTCCTCGAGCCCGGCGCGGATGTCGGGGTCCAGCTGCTCGAGAGCGGCCGCGATCGCCTCGGGAGCGACCCGGATGTCCTCGACCCGCACCCCGTCGAAGCGCTCGCCGTACTCCCGGATCGCGTCCAGGCCGCGGGTCCGCACCGCCTCACAGATCGCATGCACCGCCGGCACCGCCGCCTCGACGTCGAAGTCGGCACGGGGCACGGCTGCGCGGTAGTCGACCGTCGAACGGTCGGCTCCTCGCAGGTCGATGCGCTTGATCATGACTTGATTCTACGAGCGTGCCCCCGACGCGTCGGACCGGCGTCGCTGGCTTGGACCGACTACGTTGGGGAGGTGGCCGATCCGCTGCCGATGTTTCCGCTCAACGCGGTCCTGTTTCCCGGCGTGACCGTGCCCCTCACGGTCTTCGAGGACCGCTACCGCGCGATGGTGCACCACCTGCGCCGGCTCGAGGACCCGGCGGAGCGGGTGTTCGGCTCGGTCGGCATCCGCGAGGGCTACGAGATCGGCGAGCACGGCGCCCAGTCGCTGTACCGGGTCGGCTGCCGGATGCAGCTCACCGACATCGAGGAGCACCCCGACGGCAGCTTCGACGTGGTCGCGGTCGGCGTCGAGCGGATCCGGCTGGACCAGATGGAGAAGGGCGACCTCTACCCGCTGGGCCAGGTCACCGACGTCCCCGACCCCGACGCGCCGGTCGCGGAGTCGATCCTGGAGCAGGCCCGGGTCGCGTTCACGGCCTACCGGGCGGCGCTGGCCGACATCCGCAGCGACCCCTACTCCGGCTCACTCCCCCGCGACCCGACGTACCTCTCGTGGACCCTGGCGGCCGTCGCACCACTCCCGATGCCCGAACGCCAGGCGCTTCTCGAGGCGGAGGACGCCGCGGTCCGGCTGGTGATGGTCACCGAGCTCCTGCGCTCCGAGCTGCGCGCCATGAACGTGATCCCCTCGCTGCCGGCGACCGAGGTCGCCCGCACCCGCTGGTCCCCCAACTGAGCGAGCAGCGTTCTCGCGAGGAACGAGCGAGAGCGCGTCGTGAGCGAAGATTGAGCAAGCGACGCGACTGAGGGACGAAGTCGCACGAGCGCGTCGAAATCCGGTGACACACCCACCACGTTGAGGGATGACAGTGGCCAAGACGAAGAGCGCCGGCGGAGGCACCCCCGCGACGGTGGAGCTGACCCGTGCAGGGATCGACTACACGCTGCACGAGTACGTCCACGACCCGCGAGCGGCGTCCTTCGGGCTCGAGGCCGCTGCAGCCCTGGGCCTCGAGCCGGAGCAGGTGTTCAAGACCCTGATGACGAGCGTCGACGGCGCCCTCACCGTCGGCATCGTGCCGGTCGCCGGCCAGCTCGACCTCAAGGCGCTGGCCCGGGCGGTCGGGGGCAGCAAGGCGGTGATGGCCGACGTCGGCGCAGCCGAGCGCGCGACGGGGTACGTCGCCGGCGGGATCTCGCCCGTCGGCCAGAAGCGATCGCACCCGACCGTGCTCGACGAGTCGGCGCTCGCCTTCGAGACCGTCTACGTCTCAGGCGGGCGGCGGGGGCTCGACCTGGGCCTCGCGCCGGCCGACCTGGTCCGGGTCACCGGTGCGGTCCTCGCCCGGATCGCTCGCGACTGAGGCACCAGGCTCCGCCGGCTCGCGCTGCGCAGCGGAGAGCCCCAGGAACACCATCGCCAGCGCCACGAGGGCTCCGGCCGGCAGGGCGACGAACGGAGTCGACCCGGAGACGCCCAGCATGGCCGGCAGGTAGGCGCCCTCCCGGGCGCTCTCGGCGAGCCCGACCGGGTCGGCCGGACCGAGGGCGACACCGACGCGGAGCATCAGGAAGGCACCGAGCGCGGAGCCGATCACGACGCCGACCAGGGTGATCAAGGGAGAGCGGTCCAGGAACAGCGCGACCAGTGCGCCGCCGAGCAGGCCGGCGACGGCGCCGATCACGACGTACCAGCCGGTCGCGGAGAAGACGCCGCGCAGGCTCTCCTCGTCCTCGGCCACCCAGG
This sequence comes from Nocardioides sp., assembly GCA_049593675.1. Classification (GTDB taxonomy): domain Bacteria; phylum Actinomycetota; class Actinomycetes; order Propionibacteriales; family Nocardioidaceae; genus Nocardioides. The sequence goes on along the minus strand of JBAWHI010000034.1, from coordinate 2,007 downwards.
TCTGGTCGACGACGGATCCGAGCGGGGCGGTCCAGACCCACTCCCACACGACTCCGGCGAGCACACCGGCCGCGGCCAGGGCCAGCACCGCGAGGGCGAGCTGGACGACGCTCTGCCGGAGCCGCTGCGACCGGTCGTCCGCAGGCGCGTTCACCCCGTCAGGCATCCCGGCCCCAGGAGCTGCTTGAGGTCGGCGAAGAGGGCGGGGCTGGGTGACACGCGATGCTGCTCGAGGCTCCAGACCAGGGTCGACTCACGGGTCAAGAGTCGCAGCCGCACCTCGGTCACGCCGGGATGGGTGCGCAACACGTCCTTGAGCTGCTCCACGACGGTCGGGGTGCAGCGGGTGGAGGGCAGGCTGATCACCACCGGACCGGACGGGCCGTCGGAGAGGTCCGGGACGGTGATCTCCTGGCCCATGATCTCCGGCTGGTCCTTGCTGCGGGAGAGCCTGCCCCGGACGGTGATGATCGCGTCCTCGGAGATCAGGTGGCCCGAGAGCTGCCACGAGCTCGGGAACAGCAGGACATCGATGGCACCGTCGAGATCCTCCACGGTGACCAGGGCCCAGGCATCGCCGCGCTTGGTGATCTTGCGCTGCACGGAGGTGACCAGGCCGGAGACCGTGATCGGCGCGCCGTCCGGCCGGTCCTCGTCGAGCATCAGCTGGCCGATGGTGCAGTCGGTGCCGTTGGACAAGACGTGCTCGAGGCCCAGCAGCGGGTGGTCGGAGACGTAGAGGCCGAGCATCTCCCGCTCGTGACCGAGCAGGGTCATCTTGTCCCACTCGTCGATGTCGGGGATCGCGACCGAGACCCCGAAGCCGCTGCCGTCGTCGTCGAGCCCGCCGAATAGCGAGTCCTGTCCGATGGCCTCGTTGCGCTTGATGTCGACGAACTGGTCCACGGCGGACTCGTGCACGGCCACCAGCGCCCGGCGCCGGTGCTTCATGTCGTCGAACGCGCCGGCCTTGATCAGCGACTCGATCACCCGCTTGTTGCAGACCTGGGCGGGCACCTTCTCGAGGAAGTCGTTGAAGTCGACGTAGCGGCCCTTCTCCTCACGCCCGGCGACGATGCCGTCGACGACGTTCGCCCCCACGTTGCGGACCGCGGTCAGGCCGAAGCGGACGTCGTTGCCGACGGGGGTGAAGTGGTGCGCCGACTCGTTGACGTCCGGCGGGAGCACCTGGATCTTCATCCGGCGGCACTCGTTGAGGTAGATCGCCGACTTGTCCTTGTCGTCCTTGGTCGAGGTGAGCAGGGCTGCCATGTACTCGGCCGGGTAGTTCGCCTTGAGGTAGGCGGTCCAGTAGGACACCAGTCCGTAGGCCGCCGAGTGCGCCTTGTTGAAGGCGTAGTCGGAGAACGGCAGGAGGATGTCCCAGAGCGTCTTGATCGCGGCGTTGGAGTAGCCGCGCTCCTGCATCCCCGCGGAGAAGCCGGCGAACTGCTTGTCCAGCTCCTCCTTCTTCTTCTTGCCCATCGCGCGACGCAGGATGTCGGCCTGCCCGAGGCTGTAGCCGGCCAGCCGCTGGGCGATCGCCATCACCTGCTCCTGGTAGACGATCAGCCCGTAGGTCTCGCCCAGGATGTCCTCGAGCGGCTCGGCCAGCTCGGGGTGGATCGCCTCGACCGGCTCGCGGCCGGTCTTGCGGCGTGCGTACTTATTGTGGGAGTCCGCCCCCATCGGACCGGGACGGTAGAGCGCACCGACCGCCGAGATGTCCTCGAAGGTGTCGGGGCGCATGCTGCGCAGCAGCGCCCGCATCGGTCCGCCGTCGAGCTGGAAGACCCCGAGCGTGTCGCCGCGCTGCAGCAGGCGGTACGTCGCCTCGTCGGTCAGCGGCAGGTCCTCGAGCACCACGGTCTCGCCGCGGTTGGCCTCGATGTTCTTCACCGCGTCGTCGAGGACGGTGAGGTTGCGCAGTCCGAGGAAGTCCATCTTGATCAGGCCGAGGCCCTCACAGGTGGGGTAGTCGAACTGGGTGATCATCGCGCCGTCGGC
>JBAWHI010000033.1:0-1800 GCA_049593675.1 Nocardioides sp. | reverse complement strand
CTCATGTCGAGTCCGATCCTGCGTGGCGGCAACCTGGTCGTCACCGAGCAGGGCATCCGCGACTCGGTGCGGCAGGTGCTGATCCCGCTGTGGAACAGCTGGTACTTCTTCCAGCTCTACGCCAACGCCGCCGACGGCGGGCAGGGCCACGAGGCGACCAGCCGCACCGACTCCGGCGACCCGCTGGACCGCTACCTGCTCGCCAAGTGCCGCGACTTCGTCGAGGAGATGACGACGGCGCTGGATGGGTACGCCGTCGCCGACGCGTGCGACGCGACCCGGTCGTTCCTCGACGTGCTGACGAACTGGTACATCCGGCGCTCGCGCGACCGCTTCTGGGAGGGCGACGCCGACGCGTTCGACACCCTGCACACCGTGCTCGAGATCGTCTGCCGCGCGACCGCGCCGCTGATGCCACTGACGACCGAGGAGGTCTGGCGGGGCCTGACCGGCGGGCGCTCGGTGCACCTCGCCGACTGGCCCCTGGTCGACGAGCTCCCGGCCGACGACGGCCTGGTGGCTGCGATGGATCTCGTGCGCGAGGTCTGCTCGGCGACCTCGGCGCTGCGCAAGGCCGGCAACCTGCGCAACCGGCTGCCGCTGGCGACGCTCACCGTCGTCGTGCCCGACCCGGTCGCGCTCGAGGGCTTCGAGGGGATCGTCCGCGACGAGGTCAACGTCAAGGCGGTGCGGCTGTTGTCGGTCGAGTCCGACGAGGCGGCGTCGTACGGCGTCGAGCAGCGTCTCACCGTCAACGCCCGCGCTGCCGGCCCGCGTCTGGGGCGCGAGGTCCAGGCGGCGATCAAGGGCTCGAAGTCCGGGGACTGGTCGGTCGCCGACGACGGCACCGTCACCGCGGGTGGGCTGGCGCTGGTCGAGGGGGAGTACACCCTCGAGACCGTCGCCGGCTCCGCCGACGGGGGTACGGCGACCGGCGTGCTGCGCAGCGGCGGCTTCGTCGTGCTGGACACCGAGGTCACACCCGAGCTCGCTGCGGAGGGCCTGGCCCGCGACCTGGTCCGCCAGGTCCAGCAGGCCCGACGCGACGCCGGCCTGGACGTCTCGGACCGGATCGCGCTGACGATCACCGGGGGCGAGGCCGTGCAGGCCGCCGCCCGCACCCACGAGCAGCTGATCGCCGGCGAGACCCTCGCCACGTCGTACTCCGTCGTCGAGGGTCCTGAGGGGGATCCCGTGGTCACCGTCGCCCGCCGCTGACCTTTCAGGAATGGTCGCCGGTGGGGCGCTGACCTGTGAGGAATGGTTGCCCGTGGGGCGCTGACCTGTGAGGAATGGTTGCCCGTGGGGCGCTGACCTGTCAGGAATGGTCGAGGCAGGTCAGCCGAGGCCGAGTCGCGCGGCGAGCCGGTCGAGGGAGCCGAGGACCTCGTCGGGGGCCTTGTCCGGGACTCCCCAGATGAGCTCGGTGGCGCCCTGCTCGGCCCAGGTCATCAGGTCCTCGGGGTTCGGCTTGAAGGCGATGAGGACCCGGATCTCCGGCGCACCCTGGCGGCCGGCCTCTGCCCAGGCCTTCTTGAGCGCCTCGATCTGGCCCGAGATGTCCTGCTGGGTGGGGGTGGTCATCCAGCCGTCGGCGTTCGCCGCGATCCAGGCGAAGGTCTTCGGACCCCCGCCCGCGCCGATGATCAGCGGGATGTGCGCGGCGGGCTTGGGGTAGGCCCACGACGGCCCGAACGACACGAACTCCCCGTCGTAGGACGCCTCCTCCTGGGTCCACAGCGCCCGCATCGCCTCGACGTACTCCCTGAGCACGGTGCGACGGCGGCCTGCGGGCACGTG
>JBAWHI010000032.1:0-11326 GCA_049593675.1 Nocardioides sp. | reverse complement strand
TAGTCGCCGAGCGGTCGACCGGCCAGGTGGGCGCGGATGTTGCGGGCGAGCAGCCGGTCGGCGCGGTTGCGGGCCGAGCCGCGCAACGGGTCGGTCGCGGCCACGTCGCCGATCGCGAACACGCCGGTGGCGCCGACGACCGAGAGGTCGGGGGCGACCCGGACGAAGCCGTCCTCGTCCAGCAGGGAGGCGGGCAGCCACGACGTGTTCGGGGTGACCCGGCCGATCGCCCAGATCGTCGCGTCCGCGAGGGCCGGCGGCTGACCGGTGCTCCACACGACGGGGTCGGCGGTGATCCGGTCGCAGCCGAAGCCCGGGGGTACGACGGCGCGGTGGCCGGGGTGGAGGGCGACCCCGCGTTGCGACAGCAGGCCGGACACCCGCTGCCACGTCCGGCGGTGGTGCTGGGGGAGGGCCTGCTCGCGGGGGTACCAGAGCCCCACCTGCTTCTCGGGCCAGACGAGCGACAGGTTCGCAGCAGTGCTGACCGCCGCAGCGCCACCGCCGATGACGTTGATCGAGCCGGCCGCGGCGAGCCGGTCATGGTTCGACCGCAGGGCCGCACGGGCCTCGATGTCGGTCTGGAGGTCGGGGCGGCGCCAGAAGCCGTTGGCCACCCCGGTCGCGACGACCAGCACGTCGTACGGCTCGGTCCCGGTCGTGCCGTCCGCGTGGCGTACGGCGACCGTCCGGTCCTCGAGCGACAGGCCGGTCAGGGTCGCGTGGACGGTCCGCACCCGGTCCAGTCGGCGATAGCGGTCGAAGTCGACGTAGTAGTCGCGTGCCCAGTCGTCCGGCCGGGCCAGCCGCATCCCGAGCTCCTGTCCGCTGACGAGCGCGGGCTTCGCGGAGACGCCGACGACCTCGACGTGGCGGGACAAGTGGAGGGCGGTGAGCAGGCCGCTGTCGCCGAGCCCGGCGATCACCACCCGCGGCTTCGAGCCTCGCTTCGCCCGCACCTCAGCCGACCGAGCGCCGCGGCGGGCGGGGGACCAGCATCGGCACCCGGTCGATCACGCCCTGGTAGGTCGGTCGGCGCTCGAGACTGCGCCTCTCCATCATCGGGATGCTCGCGAACACGAACAGCGCGAGCATGGCGAGGAAGCCGACGAAGACCCACCACCAGTCGGACGGGGAGGCGGCCAGGCCGAAGACGGCGAGAGCGAACCAGAAGCCGAGCTCGCCGAGGTAGTTCGGGTGTCGCGACCAGCCCCAGAGCCCGCGATCCATCACCTGGCCGGGCTCGCGGGTCCGGACGAACCGGTGCATCTGGGTGTCGGCGACCAGCTCCAGCAGGACGGCGCCGAGGCCGATCGCGACGGCCAGCGCGTCGAGCCAGCCGACGTCGCGCCCGACGATGGTCACCGCGACGTACGCCGGCACCATCGCGAGGAACACCTGCAGCGTCGGGATCAGGTGGATCGCGAACAGGTCGACGACCAGCGCCATCGCCGGACTCCTGCCCTCGCGCAGCAGCTCGTAGCGCCAGTCCTCGTGGTGCAGCCCGGGGAAGGTGTGGATCCAGTTCCCGGTCAGCCGCACCGCCCACACGAGGATCACGCCGACGACCAGCCAGGACCGCAGGTCGTTGGTGTCGGGGATGCTCTCGCTCCACCAGTAGATCGCGAGCAGCGGCGGCACCACGCTCCAGTAGGCGTCGTAGAAGCTGGAGTTGTGATGGAGCCTGCTGAAGCCGAAGATCACCAGCGTCGCCAGCACGTCGGCGACCAGCGCGTCGAGCCAGAGTCGGCCGGTGTCCGGTCCGGCGTAGAGCCAGGCGGCGCCGACGGCGATGGCGACGGCGTACGCCAGGGCGACCCGCGTCAACGACGCTGCTCTGCTCACCCGGGGAATCTAGAACACGTTCTGATTCTTGGCGAGACCTCTGGCATTGCCATTAACCATGGTTAATGATGTGGCGGTGATCACGCCGCTCGCCTCGGACATCGACCAGCTGCAGATCGACCTGTCCGACGGCGTCCAGCTCGCCACGAAGGTGATCATCGCGATCTTCCTGTTCGGCGTCGCGCTCGACACCCGCCTCGACGACTTCCGCGACGTCGTGCGCCGCCCGTTCGTGATCGGCACCGGCCTGGCCGCGCAGTACCTGGTGATGCCCGCCCTGACGCTGCTGCTCACGCTCGCGCTCGACGTCCGCGGCTCGGTCGCGATCGGGATGATCCTGGTCGTGTGCTGCCCGGCCGGCAACCTGTCGAACCTGCTCACCCACCGCTCCCGCGGCGACGTCGCGCTCTCGATCTCGATGACGACGGTCTCCAACGTGCTCGCGGTCGTCATCACCCCGATCGCCGTGGCCTTCTGGTGCGGGCTGAACCCGGCCGCGAACGCCCTGCTGCGCGACGTCTCGATCGACACCTGGTCGATGATCGCCGAGGTCGCGCTGCTGATCGGGCTGCCGTTCGCGGCCGGTCTCGCGGTCGCCTGGCGGTTCCCGCGCTTCTCCGCCAGGCTCCGGCCGTACGTCGAGCCGGCCGCCCTGGTGTTCCTGATGCTCATCATCGTCGGCGGCCTCGCCAGCCAGGCCGCCACCTTCCTCGACTACGTCGGCGTCGTGGCGGTGGCGATCGTGCTGCAGAACCTGATCGCGCTGCTGGTCGGCTACGGCACCGGGCGCGGGCTGCGGCTCCCCGAGCCGGGCGTCCGGGCCATGACCTTCGAGCTCGGGGTGCGCAACACCGGACTCGCGCTGGTGCTCGCCCTCGGCTTCTTCGGCAACCTCGGCGGGGTCGCCTTCGTCGCGGCCCTGTGGGGCCTGTGGGACGTGATCACCGGGCTGGGGCTCGCGACGTGGTGGAAGCGGCGCGCTACATCTGCGTCGGCCGACGCAGCACCCGCGGAATCGCCGCCGAGGCCTGGCCCGCGATGAGACCGAGCCCAGCTCGCAGGTCCGGCGCCGCTGCGCCGAGCGACTGCTCGAAGTCGGCGTGGAACTTCCGCGCGGCGGCCAGGGCCGCGCGACCGCGCTCCGTCGGCGTCACCGCCCGGACCCGGCGGTCGCGACGACCAGCCACCCGCTCGACGTACCCCTCGCGCACCATGGCGTCGACGACCTTGAGGGCGGCAGGGCTCGACATCTCGAGCACGTCGGCGATCTCACGCAGGCTGAGCGCCTGGTCCTCACCCGGACTGCTCAGCACCCGCAGCACGAAGCCGGTGCGGGTGGTGAACCCCTCGAACCCGAGCTCCTCCATGTGCCGGTGCAGGCGATCGAGGAACGTCGCGTGCGCGACGGCGAGCAGTACGCCGAAGTCCGACTCAGCAGGGTCCACGTCTCAACCATAGGGAGATCGCGATGACCAACGTCTTGGTGGTGCTCCTCGACGACGTCGGATTCGGCCAGCTCGGCGCCTTCGGCTCCGACATCGAGACCCCCACCATCGACCGGCTCGCCGCGGACGGGCTGCGCTACACCCGCTTCCACGTCACCGCGCTGTGCTCGCCGAGCCGGGCGGCGCTGCTCACCGGCCGCAACCACCACGCGGTCGGGATGGGCTTCCTCTGCGACCTCCCGACGACCCACCCCGGCTACACCGCCCGGATCCCGGCGAGTGCCGCGACGCTGGCGCGGATCCTGCGTGACGCGGGCTGGAGCACGATGGCGGTCGGGAAGTGGCACCTGACGCCGCGCGACGACCGCTCGGCGGCCGGGCCGTTCGACACCTGGCCGCAGCGTCAGGGCTTCGAGCGCTTCTACGGCTTCCTGCACGGCGACGCGAACCAGTGGACGCCGACCCTGGTGCGCGACAGCTCGCCGGTCGAGCCGCCGCGACGCCCCGAGGAGGGCTACCACCTCACCGAGGACCTGGTGGACGAGGCGCTGCGGTTCGTCGCCGACGGGCAGCACGCGGCGCCGGACAAGCCGTTCTTCCTCCACTTCGCACCGGGTGTCGGGCACGCGCCGCACCAGGTGCCGCAGGAGTGGGCCGACGCCTACGCCGGCCGCTTCGACCGGGGCTGGGAGCAGTGGCGCCGCGAGGTGTTCGACCGTCAGGTCGCGGCCGGCGTCGTACCGGAGGGGACGACGCTGACCGAGCGCCCGGACTGGATCCCCGACTGGGCGACGCTGAGCGAGGAGGAGCGGCGCCTGTTCGCGCGCTTCCACGAGGTGTACGCCGGCTTCCTCACCCACTTCGACCACCATCTCGGACGGCTGCTCGACGGGCTCGAGGAGATGGGCGTCCTCGACGACACGATGGTCGTGCTCACCAGCGACAACGGGGCGAGTGCCGAGGGCGGGAGAGTCGGCTCGATCAACGAGCACCGCTTCGGCTTCGGTCGCCCCGACGACCTCGCCGACAACCTCGCGGGCCTCGAGGACCTGGGTGGATTCCGGGCCTACAACCACTACCCGTGGGGGTGGGCCTGGGCCGGCAACACGCCGTTCCAGCTGTGGAAGCGCTACACCTGGCTCGGCGGCACCCGCACACCACTGATCGTGAAGCCCGCCGGAGGTGTCGCCGATCCGGGCGGGCTGCGGACCCAGCTGTGCCACGTGATCGATCTGTTCCCGACGATCCTGGACGCCTGCGGCATCGACCCGCCCGCGGTCGTCGACGGGGTCGCGCAGCAGCGGGTCGACGGCCGGTCGCTGGTGGGGACCTTCGCCGACGCGGCGAGCGCGGAGGTCCGGACCACGCAGTACTTCGAGATGCTCGGCTCTCGCTCGATCGTGCACGACGGGTGGAAGGCGACGACCGACCACGTCTCCGAGGGAGTGCTCGACGAGGCGCTGCTGCCGGGGAGCCGCGACCTCGGCGCCGACCGGTGGAGCCTGTTCCGTCTCGACGAGGACTTCGCGGAGGCGCACGACGTCGCCGACGCGCACCCCGAGGTCGTCGCCCGGCTGGAGGCGGTGTGGCAGGAGGAGGCCGAGCGCAACCAGGTGCTGCCGCTGATGGACAGCCTGATGGGGCGTCTCGGCGACCTGGTGCCGCCCCGGTGGCCGCAGCCTCCGCGGCTGGTGGTCCGGCCCGGCGGCTCACCCGTGGCCGACGAGGTGGTGCCCTCGCTCGCCGGCGGAGCGCTCGTCGAGGCCGACGTCGACGTGCCCCCGGACGGCGGCGCGGGCGTGCTGGCCGCGATGGGGGACTGGACCAACGGCTGGGCGCTGGTGGTGCTTGCCGGGCGCCCGGCGCTGCTGCTCAACGTCACCTCGACGCCGTTCGCCGTGCGGTCGGAGTCCATCCTCCCCCAGGGGCGGCGCCGGGTCGGGTTCCGGCTGGCGGGCAGCCGTGGCCTGCTGCTCGTCGACGGGGAGACGGTGGCGACCGCCGACCTGCCGCTCGGCATGGGCGCGAGCGGGCTGCAGATCGGCGGCGGCGGGTTGCGGATCGGCCACGACGCCGGCTTCCCCGTGAGCGACGACTACGCCCCGCCGTACCCCTGGAGCGGTGGGCTGCGCACCGTGACCTTCACGGCACCGGGTGCGCCGGTCGCCGACGACCGGGGTCAGCTGGTGGAGGAGCTCCTGCGCAGGGAGTGACGGTCGCGCCAGGCGCCGGTCGACCACAGCGCCCAGAGCACGAGGACCGGCTGGAAGAACAGCCGCACGAACCGCTTCCGGTCGGTGTCGAGGCCGAAGGCATCGGTGCCCTCGAGGTACTGGCCGATGTTGCCCGGGAAGATCGCCACGAAGAACGCGGCGACGACGAAGCCGACGCCCACACGACCGCGGGCGAACCCGATCAGGGCCGCGCCGAGACTGACCTCCACCACTCCGGAGACGAGCACCACCGGGTCGTCGCCGACGGGGAACCAGTCGGGCACCTGGGCGACGAACTCGTCGCGCGCGAAGGTGAGGTGGCTGACGCCGGCGAGGACCAGGAAGCTGCCGAGCGCGATCCGCGCCAGGGAGCGCGGCCGGGAGGTGGGTGGTGCGTTCAGCAGGCTCATGACCCGACGCTAGCCAGCCGTGCCAAGGCGCTCGGACTCGAGCTCGGCCTCAGCCTCGGCCTGGGGGCCCGGCACGACGTGGGTGCTGGCGCGGACGACCGGGATGAAGACCGCGACCAGCGCAGCGGCCGTCGCCATCACCGTGAGGACGGCGAACCCGTTGGTGTAGCCGGACTCGACCGGGAAGCCGCTCGGCTGCACCTGGGTGGTGATCACGCTGGCGACCACCGCGGAGCCGATGGCCCCGCCGACGGTGCGGATGTTGGCGTTCATGCCGCTCGCGACCCCAGTCTGCGACTGGGGCACCGCGTCGACCACCAGGTTGGACATCGCCGCGAACGCGAGGCCGAACGCGAAGCCGAGGACGGTGCTGGCGGCCAGCACCTGCCAGACCTCCTCGCGGGCGATGGTGAGGCTCAGGGTGCCGGCCGCGGTGAGAGCGGCGCCGAGGATCAGCATCGCCTTGGAGCCGAAGCGGTGCGCGAGCCTCCCGGCGAGGAGCCCGGCGATGAACGTCGCCACCGTCTGGGGGAGCAGCATCATCCCGGACTGGGTGACGCTCAGTCCGAAGCCGTAGCCCGACGACTCCGGCGTCTGGAGGAACTGGGGGAGGAAGGCGAACATCGAGTACATCCCGAAGCCGAACAGCAGCGCCACGAGGTTCGCGGTCCACACCGTGGGGATCCGCATCATCCGCATGTCGACCAGCGGCTGGTCGCTGCGGGCCTCGGCGATGACCCAGACGGGCAGCAGCACCGCCGCGGCCACGAGCAGGCCGACCACCTCCAGGGAGCCCCATCCCCACACGTGACCCTGGCTGACGGCGAGCAGCAGCGCGACCAGCCAGGCCGAGAGCAGCAGCGCGGTGCCGATGTTGATCCGGCCGGGCGCCCGCTCGGGCGACTCCGGGACGAAGAGCGCGGCGGCCACGGCGGCCAGCCCGGTCATGATCATCGGGATCCAGAACAGCCAGTGGTAGCTCAGGGCCTCGACCAGCGGTCCGGCGATCACCAGCCCGACGCCGCCGCCGACGGCGAGCAGCGCGGCCGCCGTACCGATCGCCCCGGCCACCTTCTCGCGAGGGAACTCGTCGCGGACGATCCCGAAGGTCAGCGGCAGCACGCCACCCCCGATGCCCTGGATCACCCGGGCGACGATGAGCACGCCGATGCTGCCGGCGACCGCGGCGAGCAACGACCCGACCGCGAGCGCGCCCAGCGCCACGACCAGCATCCGCTCCTTGCCGACCTTGTCGCCGACGCGACCGACGATCGGCGTGAAGACCGAGGCGGAGACCAGGTAGGCCGTTAGCACCCACGTCACCGTGGCCTGGTCGGTGTCGAGCGCCGCCTCGATGGTCGGCAGGACCGGGTTGACCATCGACTGCAACAGCGAGAACGACCCCACCCCGATGCAGAGGACGGCGAACGTCACGCGGTAGTCGGTGCGCCGGTCGAGGGCGGACGTCATCAGGCTCCTTGCGAGTGGGGTGGCTCCGGAGGAGCAACCGCGCACCGGGCGGATTGATTCCTGCCGGTGGTCGAGCAGAAGGCGCGCTGGCGCCTGAGGGACCGTCGAGGCCTCTGGTGCTGGACGTGGTGGGTGGGCTGCGGGGGTCTCGACAGGCTCGACCGCGGGGGTGGCTGGTGGTCGAGCAGTGAAGGCGCTCTGGCGCCTGAGCGTCCGTCGAGACCCCTCGTGTCGACGGTGCTGCGTGGGTTGCGGGGGTCTCGACAAGCTCGACCAGCGGTTCGGGGTCTCGACAAGCTCGACCAACGTTGGCTGGGGGGTCTCGACACGCTCGACCAGCGGTGCTGCGGGGGTCTCTGACTAGGCTTGGCCGGTCATGTCGGAAAACGTGCTGTGTCACCACTTCGAGGCCGGCCGGTGCCGTTCGTGCAGCTGGCTCGGCTCGCCGTACGACGCCCAGCTGGCGTTGAAGCAGCGCCAGGTCGAGGACCTGCTCGGTGCCCACGACATCGACTGGCTGCCTCCCGTCGCGAGCGCGCAGCTCGGCTTCCGCAACAAGGCGAAGATGGTGGTGCACGGGAGCGTCGAGGAGCCGACGCTGGGGATCTTGAACCCGGCCGGGTCCGGGGTGGACCTGCGCGACTGCCCGCTGCACACCGACGGGATCCGCGCCGCCCTGCCGGTCCTCGCGGAGTTCGTGACGCGGGCGCGGCTCACTCCCTATGACGTGCCGGCCCGGCGCGGCGAGCTGAAGTACCTCCTCGTCACGGAGTCGCCCGACGGTGAGCTGATGGTGCGCTTCGTGCTGCGCTCGCAGGAGCCGGTGGCGCGGATCCGCAAGCACCTGCCCTGGCTGCGAGAAGCGCTCGCGTCGATGGTCGTCGCGTCGGTCAACCTGCAGCCCGAGCACAAGGCGGTGCTCGAAGGCGACCGGGAGATCCTGCTCACCGACCAGCAGACCCTGCGGATGCGACTCGCCGGGCTGGAGCTGCAGCTGCGGCCGCAGAGCTTCTTCCAGACCAACACCGCGATGGCGGCAGCGCTCTACGAGCAGGGCCGGGCCTGGGTGGCCGAGGCGGCACCCCGCACCGTCTGGGACCTCTACTGCGGGGTCGGCGGGTTCGCCCTCGCCGTCTCAGCGGCCGGCAGGACCGTGACCGGCATCGAGATCAGCGCCGAGGCCATCGCGTCGGCGACCCAGAGCGCGGCCGAGGCAGGGCTGACGGGCACCCGCTTCGAGGTCGGCGACGCGACGGCGTACGCCGCGGACCGGAGTGCGCCGCCCGACCTGGTCATCGTCAATCCGCCTCGTCGCGGGCTGGGACTCGAGCTCAGCGGCTGGCTGGAGGCCTCGGGTGTCGAGCGCGTCCTCTACTCCAGCTGCAACGCAGCGACGCTCGCGACCGACCTCGCCACGATGGCCTCGCTGCGACCGGTGCGCGGCCGGCTGCTCGACATGTTCGCGAACACCGGGCACTACGAGGTGCTGACGCTCCTGGAGCGGGGATGACCGACCCGCGGGCGCAGCTCGACGAGCAGCGACGGCGGACCGTCGCCCGGCTGGCCGCCCTGCGCGGCGACTACCGGGGCTTCGTCGAGGCGTCGCGGGACAGCAACGCCGACGACGAGCACGACCCGGAAGGGGCGACGATCGCGTTCGAGCGGTCCCAGGTCGGCGCGCTGATCCGGCAGGCCGAGGAGCAGCTCGCGCAGGTCGAGGCGGCCCTGGGCAGGATCGAGGACGGCAGCTACGGCCGCTGCGCGCGGTGCGCGCTGCCGATCCCTCCCGAGCGGCTGGAGGCCCGGCCGTCGGCGACGACGTGCGTCTCGTGCGCTACTTCGGCGGCAGGGCCCGGGCGCGGCTGAGGCCGATGCCGACCCAGCGTTCGAGATCGTCGTCGGACGCGAAGCCGAGCGGCTCGATCTGCAGCCAGCCCTTCATCCGCCGGCCCGGCATCACGAACGGATCGGTGTGCGGCTCGGCGAGCAGCTCGGCGGTGCGCTCCGGGTCGAACCGCACCATCAGCCGGCCCTGACCGCCCGCGGCCACCGCCATGTTGCCCGCGACCAGGAACGCCAGGCCGCCGAACATCCGGCGCTCGGTGAGCGCCGGCTCCCCGAGGAGGAGGGCGCGGATCCGTTCGGCCAGCTGCTCGTCGTACGCCATGGGTTCCATTGTGGCGGCGAGCGGGGACAATGGTCGGTATGCGCCGTGTGCTGCTTCCCGCCCTCGCCCTGCTCGCCCTCGCCACGGCTGCCGCCACCGCAACCGCTACGCCGGCGGCCGCCGCTCCGCCGCCCGAGCGCACCATCAGCGACCGCGTCGAGCCGGGCAAGGCCTACGACGTCGTCTCGGTGACCCTGCGCGCAGCGCCCCGGGAGGGGGCGCGCGCCAAGGTCGTCGTCAAGCACGGGCGCAGGGTCGCGACCGGTGACGGCCTCGAGGTCTGGTTGGACACCGACGGCGACCGGTCGCCGGACCTCTACCTGACCGGCTACGCCTTCTCCGAGTACGCCGTCTACAAGGCCCGCGGCTGGAGCGGCCACGGTCGCAACATCAGCGACCGCGGTTGCGCGAGCCTGAAGATGAACCGCCGGGCGTCGAGGATCCGCTTCGACCCGAGCTGCCTGGCGCCGTCCAGGGCGTTCGCCGTGTCGGTGCGCTCGTTCGTGCAGGGCCGGCCCGACCGCACCGCCGACCTGGTGCCCGGCAGCGAGCGGATGACCCGGAAGGTGCGCTCGGTGGCCTGACCTCCACGGGCGCGGTCGCCAGGACCGGCCGGGTTCGGGGCCGTGTCACACTCGCCGCCATGGAGCAGCGAACCCTCATCAGCAACGACCGGGGCACGACCAGTCGCGAAGCCTCGGTGGTCGGACTCGGCACCTGGCAGCTCGGCGCTGACTGGGGCGAGGTCTCGGAGGCCGATGCACGCGACGTGCTGGCGTCGGCGGTGGAGGCCGGCGTCACCTTCCTCGACACCGCCGACGTGTACGGCGACGGGCGCAGCGAGCAGGTGATCGGCCGCTTCCTCCAGGAGCATCCCGGGCTCACGGTCGCGACCAAGATGGGCCGCCGGACGGACCAGGTGCCCGAGAACTACACCCTCGACAACTTCCGCGCCTGGACCGACCGGTCGCGGCGCAACCTCGGCGTCGACACCCTCGACCTCGTGCAGCTGCACTGCCCGCCCAGCGCAGTGATCGAGGCCGACCGCACCTACGACGACCTCGACCGGCTGGTCGCCGACGGGGCGATCGCGGCCTACGGTGTGAGCGTCGAGACCGCCGACCAGGCACTGGCGGCGATCAGGCGCCCGCACGTCGCATCGATCCAGATCATCCTCAACGCCTTCCGGCTCAAGCCGCTCGACGAGGTCCTGCCGGCCGCGGTGTCCGCGGGCGTCGGCGTCATCGCCCGGGTGCCGCTGGCCTCCGGCCTGCTCTCGGGGCGCTACGACGAGTCGACGACGTTCTCGGCCGACGACCACCGCACCTACAACCGCGACGGCAGCGCCTTCGACGTGGGGGAGACGTTCTCCGGCGTCGACTTCTCGACGGGCGTGCGCGCGGCCCAGGAGTTCAGCGCGCTCGTCGGCGAGGCCGGCCCGACCGGCCTGACGCCGGCGCAGGTCGCGCTCGCCTGGGTCTGGCAGCAGCCGGGCGTGACCACCGTCATCCCGGGTGCGCGCCACGCCGGGCAGGCTCGGGCCAACGCCGCCGCGGGCGACGCCGACCCGCTCCCGCAGGCGCTGCTCGACGGCGTCACGCGCCTCTACGACACCCACTTCCGCGAGGCCGTGCACGGCCGCTGGTAGCGCCGACCGCGCGGGTGGTCCGGTCGTCTAGGCTGGTCGACGATGAGCGCCGAGGACTACTGCGACCTGTGCGACCTACCGAGGTCGACCTGCATCCACGGCAACCCGCCGGCTCCTCCGCCGCCGCG
>JBAWHI010000031.1:0-5981 GCA_049593675.1 Nocardioides sp. | reverse complement strand
GTGCCCCCGCGCGTCGTCCTCGGCGTCAGCGGGGGCATTGCCGCGTACGAGGCCGCCGAGCTGCTCCGCCGGCTGACCGAGAGCGGCCTCGCCGTACGCGTCGTCCCGACCGAGGCGGCGCTGCGGTTCGTCGGAGCGCCCACCTGGGCGGCGCTGTCAGGCAAGCCTGTCGCTACCGACGTCTGGTCCGACGTCCACGAGGTCCCGCACGTGCGGATCGGGCAGTCGGCCGACCTCGTCGTCGTGGCGCCGGCGACCGCAGACCTGCTCGCCAAGGCTGCCCACGGCCTCGCCGACGACCTGCTCACCAACACCCTGCTCACCGCCCGCTGTCCCGTGGTGTTCGCCCCGGCGATGCACACCGAGATGTGGGAGCACCCCGCGACGCAGGCCAACGTCGCCACGCTGCGCGCGCGGGGGGCGCTGGTCATCGAGCCTGCGGAGGGCCGGCTCACCGGCGCGGACATCGGCAAGGGCCGGCTCCCGGACCCGGCGGAGATCTTCGCGGTCTGCGGCGAGGTTGGCGCGCGGGGGACCGCGGACGCCGACCTGGCGGGTCGCCACGTGGTGGTCTCGGCCGGCGGCACCCGTGAGTACCTCGACCCGGTGCGCTTCCTCGGCAACCGGTCCTCGGGCCGACAGGGCTACGCGCTCGCCCGGGCCGCCGTCGCGCGCGGTGCGGAGGTCACGCTCGTCGCCGCCAACGTCTCGTTGCCCGACCCCGCAGGCGTGAAGGTCGTCGCCGTCGAGACCACGGCGCAGCTGCGCGACGAGGTCGTCGCGGCGGCCGCCTGTGCGGACGCGGTCGTGATGGCGGCCGCCCCCGCGGACTTCCGGCCCACGACCCCCAGCGGGACCAAGATCAAGAAGGCGGAGGACGGCTCCACCCCCGGCCTCGAGCTCACCCAGAACCCCGACATCCTGCACGAGATCAGCACCACCCGGGCTCGCGAGGGCCAGGTGGTCGTCGGGTTCGCGGCCGAGACCGGGGACGGCACGGGGTCGGTGCTCGACCTCGCCCGGGCGAAGCTGGCTCGCAAGGGGTGCGACCTCCTGGTCGTCAACGACGTGAGCGGGGGAGCGGTCTTCGGCAGCCTCGACAACGAGGCCGTCATCCTGGCGGCCGACGGTGCGGCGCTCGAGGTCCCCCGCGGCTCCAAGGGCGCGCTCGCGCACGTGATCTGGGACGAGGTCACCAGCCGACTGCCCTCTGGTTAGGGTGTCGCCATGACGGGACGACTGTTCACCTCCGAGTCCGTGACCGAGGGCCATCCAGACAAGATCGCCGACCAGATCAGCGACTCCGTGCTCGACGCGATGCTCGAGCAGGACCCGCACAGCCGGGTCGCGGTCGAGACGCTGCTGACCACCGGGCTGGTGGTCGTCGGCGGCGAGGTCACCACCACGGGCTACGTCGACATCAAGCAGGTCGTCCGCGACCGGATCCTCGAGATCGGCTACGACTCCTCGCACAAGGGCTTCGACGGCGCCTCCTGCGGCGTGATGGTCGCGATCGGCGGACAGTCCGGTGACATCGCCCAGGGCGTCGACACCGGTCACGAGAGCCGCACCGGCTCCGTGGACGCGCTCGACAAGCAGGGGGCCGGGGACCAGGGCCTGATGTTCGGCTACGCCTGCGACGACACCGACGTGCTGATGCCGCTCCCGATCGTGATCGCCCAGCGCCTCTCCGAGCAGCTCAGCGCGGTCCGCAAGGACGGCACGCTGCCCTACCTGCGTCCCGACGGGAAGACCCAGGTCACCATCGAGTACGACGCGGAGAACCGTCCCGTGCGCGTCGACACCGTCGTCCTGTCCTCCCAGCACGACGAGGACACCGAGCTCGGGACCCTCGAGGCCGACGTCAAGAAGCACGTCATCGACCCGGTCCTGGGCACCTTCCCGATCTCCTCGGAGGGCTACCGCCTGCTGGTGAACCCGACCGGCCGCTTCGTCGTCGGTGGCCCGATGGGCGACGCGGGCCTGACCGGTCGCAAGATCATCGTCGACACGTACGGCGGCATGGCCCGCCACGGTGGCGGCGCCTTCTCGGGCAAGGACCCGTCCAAGGTCGACCGGTCGGCGGCCTACGCCATGCGCTGGGTGGCCAAGAACGTCGTCGCTGCCGGCCTGGCCAAGCGCTGTGAGGCGCAGGTGGCCTACGCGATCGGCAAGGCGCAGCCCGTGGGGGTCTTCATCGAGACGTTCGGCACCGGCGTGGTGAGCGACGAACGGATCCAGGAGGCGGTGCTGGAGGTGTTCGACCTGCGTCCGGCCGCGATCATCCGTGACCTCGACCTGCTCCGGCCGATCTACGCCCAGACGGCGGCGTACGGCCACTTCGGCCGCGAGCTCGCGGACTTCACCTGGGAGCGCACCGACCGGGCCGATGCGCTGAGGACGGCTGCCGGGCTCTGACAGGTCTAGGCCGCTGTCGGGAATGCCCGTTCGGGGTATGCCGACGTCGTTGCTTCCACCTAGTCTGATCGGCGGTCGATCTGGTCCCAGACGCCACCGTTCTGCACCTGGAGATCCATGGCACCCGCACGCGTCCTCGGTCCAGGCCTGCTGTCAGCTGCCCTCGTCTTCGGGTCGCTGGCGGTCCTCGGGACACCCGCCGACGCGGCGGACCCGGCGGGGCAGGCGCTCACGCGTCTCGACGCCGACGCCGACGGGGCACTGACGATCCGGCGCGACGACTCCGGAGTCGTGGACTTCGTGGGGGTGCCGGCCCGGACCGAGGTCGACAACCCCGCGGTGCCGTCGACGTCGATGAGCGTCACCGCCGCGGCCGATGCGCACCTGGCGCGGTACGGCGCGGCGCTGGGGAGCCACGAGTCCGGCACGACGCTGGCGCGGACCGACGTCGCGAAGACGGTCATCGGCCAGGTGGTCCGTTACCAGCAGCATGTCGACGGCGTCCCGGTGCTGGGTGGTCAGGTGGTCGTCAACCTGGATGCTGGGCGCGAGCTCTCCTCGATTCTGGCCGAGATGTCTGATGCCACCAGCGTGGGCGCAGCGACCATCAGCGAGTCGGCGGCGCAGGCCGTCGCTCGCGCGGCATTCGTGAAAGCCGAAGGGGGCGACGGCAAGGTCAGCGCCGACAGCGATGGTCGTTGGGTGCTAGACGCAGACCTGATCGGTGGGGACGGCTCGCTACCCGACCGGACGGTCTGGCGCTTCGAGGTCACGCGCGCCGCCGATGAGAGGCGCGAGATCCTGGTCGACGATCGGACCGGTTCGGTCCTGATGAACACCGACCTGATCGCGCACGCCAACCGCGTTGTGTGCGACAACGACAACGAAGCAGCCTGGAGGGGCGATTGGACCCACCCGGTTCCTCCGTGCCTGGCGGGCTTCGAGGGGGGCGCTCCGAGCGCCGTCGCCGACGTGAATGCGGCGTACGACCTGAGCGGGGTCGTCGCGGACTTCTACCAAGAGGTCGCTGGCATCGACGTCGCCCAGCTTGTCGGCGTCACCACGAGCGGTGGCAAGAAGCTCGCGTCGACCGTCAACTGGTGCATCATCCACGACGCCCCCTGCCCCTACGCCAACTCTTTCTGGAACGGCTCGCAGATGGTCTACGGCCAGGGGTACGCCCGTGCCGACGACATCGTCGGGCACGAGATCACCCATGGCTTCACCGAGCGAAGCTCCGGGCTCTTCTACTGGGGGCAGTCCGGCGCCATCAACGAGTCCATCTCCGACATCATCGGCGAGATCGTCGATCACCGGCATCCGACGGCGGGCGACTCGCCGACGAACTGGGCGCTGGGCGAGGATCTTCCGGGATTGCCGAACGGGATCCGCAACCTGCAGGATCCGACGTTGTTCGGCGACCCGGACGCCACCACGAGCAGCCTCTACGAGCCGCCCGACATGACGCCCTTTTTCTACCGCGACCGGGACGGCGTGCACACGAACTCGGGCGTCGGCAACAAGACCTTCTACCTCGCCTCTCAGGGCGGGACGTTCAACGGACAGACCATCACCGGCATCGACGCATCCGACCCGACCCTGGACCGGTCAGCCAAGCTCTGGCTGCTGGTGGAGCAGTCTCTCTCATCGGGCAGCGACTACGCCGACCTCGGCGTTGTCCTCGACCAGAGCTGCCAGGCGCTACTCGCCACGCCCGGGTCCGGCTTCTCGCCCACCAACTGCGACAACGTCCACGCCGCGACCCTCGCTACCCGGCTGAGCCAGACCCCGACGCGCAACCCGCAGCCCGCCGACGCCGCCGCCACCTGCCCCACAGGGACGGTCAAGCGGGTGCTGCTCGAGAGTGAGACGGGGGTGCCGACCGCGAAGTTCGTCACCGCCGCAGGGTCGACCTGGAGCCGTGACGGCGTGCCCGGGTGGGGCCAGGTGGCCTACTCCAACCCTGCCGCCTGGGCGTCGTCCAACCCGGGCTCGGTTGGTTCGAGCTCGCTGGTGGCCGCCAACGGCATCGCTGTGCCAGCCGGGCAGCAGACCTACCTCTGGTTCCAGCACTGGCGGCTGCTCGACTACGTGGAGACGAACTTCTTCGACGGCGGGGCGGTCGAGATCGACCATGCCGGCGGGCGTGACGGGACCGCCGACCTCCCGTGGGTCAACGGACCGATGCAGACGATGGACGCTAACGAGCACAGTCCGATCGCGGGCCAGAAGGCCTTCGGCGGCGACAGCCGCGGATATGTCGCCAGCCGGGTTGACCTGAGCTCGTACGCCGCCCAGACGATCAAGCCAGTCTTCACCCTTCACTCTGACCGGTGGCTAGGTCAAATCGGCTGGTTCGTGGATGACATCACCGTCTACACCTGCGACACGGCGGTGCGAAACGCTAGTCGGCCGACGGTTGCTGGCACCCCCAAGGTGGGGAAGCCGCTCACCGCCGCACCCGGCGCCTGGACGCCGTCCGGGGTCGCGTTCTCGTACCGGTGGCTGCGGAACGGGTCTGCGATCGCCGGTGCGAACGCGGCCACCTACGTCCCCGGCGCCTCCGACCGAGGCACGAGACTCTCGGTCCGGGTGACCGGCACTTGGTCCGGGCTTGCTTCCGACACGGCCACGAGTGCCTCCACGCCGGCGGTGGCCGCGGGCAAACTGGTGAAGGGCAAGCCGACGATGACCGGGAAGGCCAAGGTCGGCGCGATGCTCACAGCGAAGCCCGGCGTCTGGAAGCCCGGCAGGGTCAGCGTGAAGTACCAGTGGTTGCGCAACGGGAAGCCGATCAAGAAGGCGACCGCGGCGACGTACCGGCTCGGCACGGGCGACCAGGGCAAGCGGATCTCGGTCCGCGTCACCGGGAGCAAGCCGGGCTACGCGACGGCGAAGGCGACCTCGAAGCCCAGCGGCAAGGTCAAGGCCAAGTAGGGCGCGACGAAGCACCGATGATCACGAGTCTTCGTGGGGTCGGCGGCGGCTGGTAGAACTGCCGCCATGGCCGATCCCGAGGAGCACCCTGAGCTGCTCCCAGGCATGGCACGGGCCTCGGTCAAGGCCTCTCAGGCGAAGGCACGCTCCACCCGGGCCCGCAAGGCGGCCGCAGCCGAGCCTGCCGCGATCGACCCGGTCGCCCGGGTCCTCGTCGACGTGCCGCTGGCGCACCTCGACCGGACCTTCGACTATGCCGTCCCGGTCGCCATGGCCGACACTGCGCGCCCGGGAGCCCGGGTGAAGGTGCGGTTCGCCGGCCAGGACGTCGACGGGTTCGTGCTGGCCCGAGCCGCGGAGTCCGACCACGCCGGCCGGCTGGCGCCGCTGCGTCGGGTCGTGAGCCCCGAGCCGGTCCTGGCCCCCCAGGTCGCGGCCCTCGCCGCCGAGCTCGCCCAGCGCTACGCGGGCACCCGGTCCGACGTGCTGCGTCTCGCGGTGCCCGCCCGGCACGCCACCACCGAGAAGGAGCCGCCGCCGCCCGCAGTGCCATGGCAGCACGACGCCTCGGCGGGCGAGACGGCGTGGGACGAGCACCGGCCTGGCCCGGCGTTCCTGCGTCACCT
>JBAWHI010000030.1:0-3932 GCA_049593675.1 Nocardioides sp. | reverse complement strand
GCCGCGAGCAGGGCGGCCGCCGCCCGCAGCGCGGCCACGTGGGCGCACGCGTAGCGGGTCGGCACCTCCTGCGCCGCGATCGCCTCGCTCAGCGACTCCGCGGCGCGGGCGAGGTAGGAGTGCGTGGTGGCCGGCAGGGCGTACGGGTTCATCGATGCCTCTCCGTCGACCCCGGGAACGAGGACCCCTACCGGTGCTGCCGGACCCGGCGGGGACGGGGGTCGAGGTCGCCCCCGCCGGGCCATGTTCGAACGTCTGTTCGAACATGGCAGCACGGTACACCTCCGCACCGACAGCCCGTCAAGAGCCGGTCAGCGAGCAGAGAGGTCGGCGGGCAGGCTCGTGAACTCGCGGGTGTCCTTGTGCCACAGCGCCACCGTCGCGGCGACGTCGACCGCCACCGACAGCACCGCGACGACCAGGAAGAGGGTCGGGGGGTCGGTGCGCAGGATCGCGACCGTCGACGCCCCGACCAGCACGATGACGGCGCTGAGCAGGATCCGTGCCCAGCGGTAGCCCTGGCGGAAGAACGCGATCAGGACCAGTGCGAGCAGCGCCACCACGAAGAACATCGTCACCGCGACGGGCACGAAGGCCGGAGGCTCGACCGACCCCACGTCGGGTCGATCCGCGGCCCAGGCATCGACGAGCTCGTCGTGGAACACGAGTGTCAGCACCGCCGTCAGCCCGGTCATCGCCACGGCTCCGATCGCGAGCCAGGTCGCTCCGACCACCACTGCCGACCGCTGCGGCTCCATCCGCGCTCCCATCTCACCGGCGTCACGTCCACGGACACCCTAGGGTGCCGGACATGAGCACGGAGCATCCCTCGATCACCCGCTTCCGAGACGAGCACCGACGTCGGGGCGGGACCGGGCGGGTCGTCGTGCTCCCCGACTCGGTGCACACCGCCGCGCTGGCGGCCGAGGCCCTCGGCTGCGAGGTCGGTGCCATCGCGAACAGCCTGCTCTTCGACGCTGGCGGCGACCCGGTGCTCATCTTGACCTCGGGCGCCCACCGCGTCGACACCGCCAAGGTCGCCGCGACCGTCGGCGTCGCCCGTCTCGAGCGGGCATCGCCCGAGTTCGTCCGTGAGCACACCGGCCAGGTGATCGGGGGCGTCTCCCCCATCGCCCACCCGCGGCCGGTGCCGACGTACCTCGACTCCTGGCTGCGTCGCCACGCCGAGGTCTGGGCCGCTGCCGGCCATCCGTCGGCTGTGTACGCGACGACCTTCGACGAGCTGGCCACGATGACCGGGGCCATCGAGATCGAGGTGGTGTGACCGGGGGGACGCGCCCTGGAAGGACCTAGGGTTCGCTCATGCGCGTGGTGGTGGTCGGTGGCGGCTTCGGCGGTCTGGCGTCGGCGGTGCGGCTCGCGAAGCTCGGCCACGACGTCACGCTGGTCGAGCGGTCGAGCACCCTGGGCGGCGCCCTCAGCACGGTTCGCGAGGACGGCTTCGCCTGGGACGCCGGCCCGACCTACACCCTGCTGCCGGCCGTGGTGCGCGACCTGTTCCGCAAGTCCGGCCGCCCGGTGGAGCGCGAGCTGGAGCTGGTGCCGCTGGACCTGGTCCGCGAGCACCGGTTCGAGGACGGCTCGTCCGTGCGGGTCGAGGTCGGCCGGTCCGCGCAGCACGCCGCGTTCGACGAGCTCGGCCGCGGGCTCGGTCGGCGTTGGCTCGACCACGTCGCGTCGTACGCCGACGACTGGGAGGTGCTGCGCCGCGACTACCTGGAGAACCCCTGGGCCCCGGACTCCCTGCCGCAGGAGCTCGCCTCCCGCCTGAACAGCCGGGAGACGCTGCACAAGCGCTTGAAGCGGTCGTTCAAGGACGAGCGGCTGCGCCTGGTCGCCGGCCATCCGTTCATCGCCGAGGGGCACGAGCTGCGCAACGTCCCGGCGTGGCTGGGCGTGACCGCCTACGTCGAGCAGCGGTTCGGTGCCTGGACCGTCGAGGGAGGCATGGCCGGGCTCGGCGCGGCGCTCGCGTCCCGCCTGACCACGCGCGGGGTCACCACCTTGACCGGGACCGAGGCCCGTGACCTCGACGTGCGCGAGGGACGGGTCGTCGGGGTCCGCACGACGAGCGGCCACCTCGACGCGGACGCCGTCGTGTGTGCGATCGATCCGCGACGACTGCCGGCCCTGGCGGCGTACGTCGAGCGCACGATGCCCGCGATCCCACCCGTGGTCGCGCACATCGGCCTGTCCGGCGAGCCGCCGGACCTGCCCCACGAGCTGGTGCTCCACGGCGACCCGACCCTGGTGGTGCGACGACAGGGCTCGGCGCTGACCGTCCACGGACGCGGGAGGCTGTCGGAGGATCTGCTGCGCGCGCTGGCTCGGCACCGGATCGATCTGCGCGCGCAGGTCGCCGCCCGGGTGGACCGCACGCCGCGCGACCAGGTCGAGACCTGGGGAGGCTCGCCGATGGGCGTGCTCTGGCAGGGTCGGGCGACGGTGCGCCGACGACTGGGTCCGCGAACACCCATCGCCGGCGTGTACGCCGCCGGCGCCCACGCCACTCCCGGCGCCGGGCTCCCCTTCGTGGGGCTCTCGGCGGCGCTCGTGGCGGCGGAGGTCGGGCCGGCCTGAGCGAGCTGCCGGCTAGACCGTCATGTTCAGGGCCGCGAAGATCTCGCGGGTCGCCTTGGAGCGGTTGAGCGTGTAGAAGTGCAGACCCGGCGCGCCGCCCTCGAGGAGGTCGTCGCACAGCTCGGCCGCGAGCGCGATGCCCTCGGCCCGCATCGCGGTGGGGTCGCCGTCGTGGGCACTGATCCGCTCGACGACGTCGACGGGCACCTCGGTGCCGATCAGCTCGCCCTGGCGGCGGATGTTGGCGAGGTTCAGGATCGGCATGATGCCCGGCAGGATCGGCAGATCCACCCCGCGGGCGCGGACCCGGTCGACCAGACCGAAGTAGTCCTCGGCCCGGAAGAACATCTGGGTGACCGCGAACTCCGCACCTGCCGCGGCCTTCGCGACCAGCACGTCGGCATCGTGGTCGAGCGACTCCGCCGAGGGGTGCCCCTCCGGGAAGGCCGCCACACCGATGCTGAACTCGTCGCGCGCCCTGACGAGGTCGACGAGCTCGTGGGCGTAGGTGAGGCCTCCGGCGGTCGACTCCCAGGCGGCTCGGGGGCCGGCCTCCGGGTCCCCGCGCAGCGCCATGACGTTGCCGATCCCGGCCTCGGCGTACGCGTCGAGGATGGCCTCGAGCTCCGCGCGGGTGTGCCCGACGCAGGTGAGGTGGGCCATCGCGGTCAACGACGTCTCCCGGGCGATCCGGCCGGTCACCCGGACCGTCGTGTCGCGGGTCGAGCCGCCGGCGCCGTAGGTCACCGAGACGAACGTCGGCCGGTAGGGCTCCAGCTCGCGGATCGCCTGCCACAGCTGCGCCTCTCCCGCCTCGTCCTTGGGCGGGAAGAACTCGAAGGAGAACGAGCGTTCGCCTTCGCGGATCAGGTCGCCGATCCTCCGCGTCTGCCCGTGCGCCATGCGCAACATCCTAGGAGCGGGGCCGCGGGCCGAGGGCCGGTGTCCACTGGCTAGTCTCGTCGCCGTGACGGTCGAGACGGCATGGGACAGCGCGCCCTTCCGCGACCGCGTGCAGTCCGCGCTCGACGCGTTCATCGACGAGCAGGCCGCCGGCCTCGCTCTCCTCGGGGACGACGCCGCCCGTCTGGTGCGCGAAGCGCGGGCGGCGGTGTCGGGAGGCAAGCGGTTCCGCGCCGCCTTCTGCTACTGGGGCCACCGTGCGGTCGCGCCCGACCCGGCCGACGAGGACGCCCTGGTCCGTGCCTGCGCGTCGCTGGAGCTCCTGCACGCGAGCGCGCTCGTGCACGACGACTACATGGACGCCTCCGACACCCGCCGTGGCCGCCCGGCCACGCACCGCCGGTTCGGCGGTGAGCATCGCTCGGCCG
>JBAWHI010000029.1:0-1906 GCA_049593675.1 Nocardioides sp. | reverse complement strand
ACCCGGCGCACGAGCGCCCGGTCGGCGATGTCGCCCTCGTAGAAGATCCGCTCCTTGACGAAGACGAGGGGGCCGGTCAGCAGCGAGTCCAGGATGACCGGGGTGTGCCCGGCCTCCTCGAGGGCCTTGGCGGTGGTCGAGCCGATGTAGCCGGCGCCGCCGGTGACGAGAACCTTCATGGCCTCAGTATCGACAAGAACGGTCGCCAGGTCACGTCAGGGTGCCCGTGGCGTTTCGATCACCCGAGTCTGGGCAGGAGAGTAGAGTGGCGACCGCCACTACGGCTCGGGTCGGTTGCAGACAGGAGCGCGCGATGTGGGATCTCGACCTCGACGAGGATGTCCGATCAGTCGTGAGCACGCCCTTCGAGCGGTGGTGCGAAGCAACGGGTCTGAACCCGGATGACGACCGGTCCTGGCTGGCCTTCGTGGAACCCCACGCACCGCACGCCACCCACGCCGCCTGACCTCAGACCGGCGGCTCCCACGCGGGATCGCGGCCGATGAACGCGATCAGCCGGGTCTGCACGTCGGCGTCCGCCGGCACGGCGACCCGCGCGCCGTACTGGCCGCTGGCGCGGAGCATCTCGTCCAGCGGCTCCATGCCGGCCAGCAGCTCTGCGCATCTGCTCGGGTCGAGGGCCTCGTCTTGGCCGGTGGCGCGGGCGAGGTCCCAGGTGTGCATGAAGACGTCCGCGGTGTAGAAGCGATCGATCGCCTGATCGAGGGGCACCTCTCCGAGGTGGGGGTCCGTCAGCACCTTCGCCGCGGTCTCTGGGTCATCGAGCAGCTCCTGCACCGCGGAGCAGTGCACCTGCCAGGCCGCGACCGGGTCGTCGTCGACCGACGGCCCCGACCTGAGCACGACGCCGGCGCCGGCTTCCAGGAACGGCGGGAACCACTCCACGAGGTGGCGTACGACATCGCGCGCCGCCCACCCGTCCACGGGCGCCGGCGCGTCCCAGTCGGTGGCACCCAGGACCCGGACCGTGAAGTCCCCGGCCACCACCCGGTGGGTGTCAGCCGCGTCCATCAGCCAGCAGCGCGTCGAGCTTCTCGTAGCCCTCGTTGATGCCGACGTCCATGCCGCTGGACAGCATCGCGTCACGGATCTCGAGGCTCTCGACGACCGAGGTGGCGACGATCCGGCAGCGGCCTCCGTCGAGCGCCTCGAAGGTCATCGTCTCGAGACTCACCCCGTCCGGCGCCCCGTCGAAGGTGAAGGTCTGCACGATCCGCTCGCTCGGCCGGACCTCGTGGAAGGACCCGTAGAAGCCGGCCTCGAAGCCGTCCGCCTCGCTCGCGGCCCGGTAGGCCCACCGGCCGCCGGTCGTCGCGTCCCACGCGGTGATGGTCGTCTCGAGGCTTCGCGGACCGATCCACTGCACGAAGAGGTCGCGCTCGGTGTGAGCGCGGAAGACCTGCTCCGGGGGCGCGTCGAACTCGCGGGTGATCCGGATGACCGGGAGGTCCGCCACGGCCTCGATGGTCGCCTCGTTGCTGCGCGTGCTGGTGCTCATGATGCTGCTCCTTCTTCCCTGATGTCGTTGGTCGAGCTGTCCCCGGTGGTCGAGCCGTCGTCCCTGGTGGTCGAGCCGTCGTCCCTGGTGGTCGAGCTTGTCGAGACCCCGTCCCCCATCGCGGCCAGCACGTCGTCGAGGCGGCGGTAGCGCTCCTCGGCCTGTCGGCGGTAGCGCTCGATCCACTTGGTCATCAGGTCGAACACCTCCGCCTCGAGGTGGACCGGGCGCCGCTGGGCCTCCCGGCTCCGACTGACCAGCCCGGCCTCCTCGAGCACCTTCAGGTGCTTGGAGACCGCCTGGACGCTGACGGCGTACGGCGCGGCGAGCTCGCCCACCGACGCGTCACCCTCGACGGCGAGCCGGGCGACCAGGTCGCGCCGGGTC
>JBAWHI010000028.1:0-5623 GCA_049593675.1 Nocardioides sp. | reverse complement strand
ACCCGGCCAAGCAGGCCTGTGGCAAGAACTGCAACGAGGAGCAGATCGAGCAGACCCGGGTCGCCCTCGGCTACGACAAGCCCTGGGTCACCCAGTGGTCCGACTTCCTGGTCGGCGTCGTCCAGGGACGGCAGTACCCCGCCGACGAGGAGCTGCGGGCCAACAACCCGAACCTGGTCACCGACTGCGAGGCGCCGTGCCTGGGGTTCTCGTTCGTGAACCAGCAGACGGTCAACACCATCATCGCCGGCGCGCTGCCGATCTCGGCCTCGATCGCGCTGGTCGCCCTCGTGTTCTGGGTCGTGGGAGGTGTCCTCTTCGGCATCCTGGCTGCGATGACCAAGGGCTCGTTCCTCGATCGCGGCCTGGTGGGCCTGACCCTGATCGCCTACGCGTTCCCCTCGTTCTTCATCGGCAAGTTCCTCATCACCTACGTCAGCATCAAGTGGGGACTCGTTCCCTACCCGGCGTACCAGACGGTGGCCGAGGGCGGGGTCTCGGGCTGGCTCTCGAGCCTGTTCCTGCCTGCCCTGACCCTGGCGCTGCTCTACCTCGCCGGGTACGTCCGGATCACCCGGTCCTACGTGCTGGAGTCCTTGAGCGAGGACTACATCCGCACCGCGAAGGCGAAGGGTCTGAAGTCGCGGGTGCTGATCACCAAGCACGCCCTGCGTGCGGCGCTGACGCCGCTGGTGACGATGATCGGCCTCGACTTCGCGACGCTGCTCGGCGGGGCGCTGATCACCGAGAACATCTTCGCCTACAACGGTCTCGGAGTGATCGCGCTCCAAGCGTTCAACGCCGACGACCTACCGACCCTGGTCGGCCTGGTCATCCTGACCGGCACGTTCGTGATCGTCGCCAACATCGTGGTCGACATCCTGTACGCCGTCATCGACCCGCGCGTCCGGCTGGGCTAGAGGGAGTCTCATGAGCAACGCATTCCTGTCGGTGGAGGACCTCAAGGTCCACTTCCCGACCGTCGACGGCATCGTCAAGGCGACCGACGGCCTCTCCTACACCCTCGAGAAGGGCAAGACGCTCGGCATCGTGGGTGAGTCCGGATCGGGCAAGTCGGTCTCCAGCTCCGCGATCATGGGGCTGCACCGCGGCACCAACGCCAAGGTGAGCGGCAAGATCATGCTCGACGGCTCGGACCTGCTGGCGTTCTCCGACGAGGAGATCCGTAAGCTGCGCGGGCGGGAGGTCGCGATGATCTTCCAGGACCCGCTCTCCTCGATGCACCCGTACTACACCGTCGGCAACCAGATCGGCGAGGCCTACCGGGTCCACCACAGCGCGAGCAAGAAGGCGGCTCGGGCGCGGACCATCGAGATGCTCGACCGGGTCGGGATCCCGCAGCCGGACCGCCGCGTCGACGACTACCCGCACCAGTTCTCGGGCGGCATGCGGCAGCGGGCGATGATCGCCATGGGCCTCATCAACAACCCGGGCCTGATCATCGCCGACGAGCCCACGACGGCCCTCGACGTCACCGTGCAGGCACAGATCCTCGACCTGCTGCAGGACCTGCAGCGCGAGTTCGACTCCGCGATCATCATCATCACCCACGACCTGGGCGTGGTCGCCGAGATGGCCGACGACGTCCTGGTGATGTACGGCGGGCGCGCGGTCGAGTACGGCACCACCAAGGAGATCCTGACGCACCCGGAGATGCCCTACACCTGGGGCCTGCTCTCCAGCGTTCCGGATGTCCGGGGCGACACCTCGGCGAGCCTCATCCCGATCCCGGGCAACCCGCCGAGCCTGCTGTCGCCGCCGAGCGGCTGTGCCTTCCACCCCCGGTGCCTGCACCGCGACAAGGTGCCCGGCGATCTGTGCTCGACCACGATGCCTGACCTTGCGCCCGGTTCCCGGTCGGAGACCCACCTCAAACGGTGTCACCTGCCTGACCCCGATGTTGTGTTCGAACGAGAGGTCCTGCCGGAGATCGCGCCGGACCTGGTGGAGGAGCGATGACCGACCAGCCGCCGGAGCACTCCGGCATGCGGTTCCAGGGCGATGCCCTGGGTCGCGCAGAAGACAACATCGAGCACGGGCAGGGTGAGACCACCGAGCGCGACTCGGAGTCGTTCAGCACCCACCTGCGCGGACACGCTGCCACCGCGGCCAAGCTCGACGCGCCGCCGATCCTCGAGGTCCAGGACCTCAAGATGTACTTCCCGGTCAAGTCGTCGGGCGTCATCCGGCGCACGATCGGACACGTCCAGGCCGTCGACGGGGTCTCCTTCCAGGTCCCCACCGGAGGCTCGCTCGGGCTGGTCGGGGAGTCGGGCTGCGGCAAGTCGACGACCGGTCGGATGATCACGCGGCTCTACGAGCCGACGGGCGGCTCGATCAAGTTCGAGGGCAAGGAGATCTCGAAGACCTCGGTGCGCGGGCTCAAGCCGCTGCGTCGCGAGATCCAGATGATCTTCCAGGACCCCTACACCTCGCTGAACCCACGCCACACGGTCGGCGCGATCGTGGGTGCGCCGCTGGCGATCCACAACATCCTCCCGAAGAAGCAGATCCTGCCGCGCGTGCAGGAGCTGCTGGAGATCGTCGGTCTCAACCCCGAGCACTACAACCGCTACCCGCACGAGTTCTCCGGCGGGCAGCGACAGCGCATCGGCATCGCGCGGGCGCTGACGTTGCAGCCCAAGCTGCTCGTGGCCGACGAGCCGGTCTCCGCCTTGGACGTCTCCATCCAGGCGCAGGTGATCAACCTGCTCCAGGATCTGCAGGACGAGTTCAACATCTCGTTCCTGTTCGTGGCGCACGACCTCGCCGTGGTCCGGCACTTCTGCCCGGAGGTGGCGGTGATGTACCTCGGCAAGGTCGTCGAGATCGCCGATCGCGAGACGCTCTACAACCGGCCGTTCCACCCCTACACGCAGGCGCTGCTCTCCGCGGTGCCGGACGTGAAGCAGGCGGCCATCGGCGGGCGTCGGGAGCGGATCCGACTCGAGGGCGACGTGCCGAGCCCGATCAACCCGCCGTCCGGCTGCCGGTTCCGCACCCGGTGCCCGCTCGCGCAGGAGATCTGCGCACGGGTCGAGCCGCCGCTGCTGCAGATCGGCCAGCGTCACAAGGTCGCCTGTCACTTCGCCGGCGAGCTCGGCAACCACCCCGCGAGCCCGGTCACTGCGTCGCTGCTCGGCGTCGACGACTCGGGAGCGCCCGCTCCGGGCGCGACCCCGAGCCCCGAGATCGGCAACGATCCGGGCTACGCCGACACCTGGTACGACCTCGACCGCCAGACGATGGCCCAGGCCTGAGCGGGTCGTCGCCGCTCCGTAGGCTGAGCCGGTGGATGAGGGACTGTTCGACCAGCCGACGAGCGGAGGCGGAGCCGCTGCCGCTCGCGGCGGCGGTTCGCTGAGCGGGAGCACGCACGCCTCGGCGCCGCTCGCGGTGCGGATGCGTCCGAGGACCCTCGACGAGCTCGTCGGGCAGGAGCAGCTGCGCGCCCCGGGGTCGCCGCTGCGCCGGCTGGTCGAGGGCGACCAGCCGATGTCGTTGCTGTTGTGGGGTCCGCCCGGCACGGGCAAGACGACGATCGCCTCGATCGTGAGCAACCAGACGGATCGACGCTTCGTGGAGGTCTCCGCGGTGTCGGCCGGCGTCAAGGAGGTGCGGGCCGCGATCGACGCGGCGCGCGCCACGCTGGTCAACGGCGGCGGCGAGACGGTGCTGTTCGTCGACGAGGTGCACCGCTTCAGCAAGGCGCAGCAGGACGCCCTGCTGCCCGGGGTCGAGAACCGCTGGGTCACCCTGATCGCCGCGACCACCGAGAACCCGTTCTTCAGCGTGATCTCGCCGCTGCTCTCGCGCAGCCTGCTGCTGCGCCTGGAGTCGCTCACCGACGACGACGTGCGCGCCGTCGTCGAGCAGGCGCTGGCCGACGAGCGTGGCCTGGGCGGTGCCGTCACGGTCGACGAGGACGCGCTCGAACACCTGGTCCGACTGGCCGGAGGTGACGCCCGCAGGTCGCTGACCTACCTGGAGGCGGCCGCTGGGGCGGCCGTCTCCACCAGCCCGGCCGCCGCCGAGGGGCCGGTCGTGGTCGACCTGTCGACCGCGGAGACGGCCGTCGACCGGGCGGCCGTGCGCTACGACCGGCAGGGTGACCAGCACTACGACGTCGTCAGCGCGTTCATCAAGTCGATCCGCGGCTCCGACGCCGATGCGGCGCTGCACTACCTCGCCCGGATGATCGAGGCCGGGGAGGACCCGCGCTTCATCACCCGTCGGCTGATGATCGTGGCCTCGGAGGACATCGGTCTCGCCGACCCGACCGCGCTCAGCACGGCGGTCGCAGCGGCCCAGACCGTCGCGCTGATCGGCATGCCGGAGGCCCAGCTGACGCTGGCCCACGCGACGATCGCCCTCGCCGTGGCCCCGAAGTCCAACGCCGTGACCACCGCGATCGGCGCGGCACTCGCCGACGTCCGCGCCGGCCGGATCGGCCAGGTGCCGCCGCATCTCCGCGACGCGCACTACCCGGGCGCCAAGAAGATCGGTCACGGCGCGAGCTACAAGTACAGCCACGACGAGCCGTTCGGGATCGCCGAGCAGCAGTACGCGCCCGATGTCGTCCTCGACCGGGAGTACTACCAGCCCACGACGCTCGGCGCCGAGGCCTCGATCAAGGAGCGCTGGGAGCGGGTCCGGCGCCTGATCCGGGGCGGGCGGCGGGCCACGCCCGGTGAGTGACCGCGCGATAGGGTCGGTGACCATGCAGGACTGGATCATGCTCGCCGCGGTGGGTCTGCTCGCGCTGGTCGCGCTGGCGCTCGCCGTCGCGCTCCGGCATGCCCGGCGCCGCACGGAGCGAGAGCTGGCTGCCTCCCGCGCGGAGACGGCCGACCTGCAGCTCCAGCTCGAGGCGCTCGCCCGGCGTGTGGACCGGTCCCGACCGGTCGCCGGGCGCGAGAGCGACTACGTCATCACCGATCTCGGGGGAGACACCGGAGCGGAGCCACAGCCCAGCGAGGTGGCTCCGAGCGTCGGCGCCGCCCTGTTCGCCGACCTGGTGCTGCGCGAGAGCGTCGTGAAGGCGGCCGGACTCGCCCACGGCGTACGCCGCGCGCTGGATGCCGAGAGCCGCAACCGGATCCGCTTCGAGATGCGACGCGAGATCCGGCGGGCTCGCAAGCAGCGACGGCTCGACACCCGACAGGCCCGTCGCGAGTGGGAGGCACGCCGCCGAGCCGACCTCCCCGATGGCGCGGGGGACACCCTCAGGAGTGGAGCGGCATGAGGCGCGGGCTCTGGTTCGCCGCCGGGGCCGGAACCGCCGTCTACGTGATGGTGCGGGGCCGGCGCGCGGCCGAGGCATTCACCGTCGACGGACTCCAGGACCGCGTCGGCGCCGCGGCCGTGGGGATGAGGCTGCTCCGCGACGAGGTCGCCCAGGGCAGGGCCGAGAAGGAATCGGAGTTGCGCGAGCGCCTGGGCCTCGTGCCTCATGGAGCCCCCGAGCTCCCCGGAGGTCGTCACAAGGCGATCTCCACCACCGAAGAGCAGGAAGGCAGCAACTGATGGACACCGCGGAGATTCGCCGGAGGTTCGTCGCTCACTTCGAGCGCGACGCCCACACCCCGGTGCCCTCGGCCTC
>JBAWHI010000027.1:0-1899 GCA_049593675.1 Nocardioides sp. | reverse complement strand
CCCCGGAGACCCGCGACGTCTACCGGCGCACGCACCGCGAGCGCAAGGACCGGCTCGGTGGGGCGGGCGTCTACCCGGGCGCCGGCGGCATCTTGATGTCGCGCCTGCACCGTCCCGGCGTGCTCGTTGCCCTCGACCTGACCGCCTCGCGGCTGCCGCTGACGGGAGTCAACCCGGGCTGGACCCGCTACGACACGCTGACCTACACCCCGGGCGTCCTCGCCGGTGACACCCTGTTCATGAGCGGGTTCGCGGCGCTCGACATGGAGACCCAGGAGGCGCTGCACCCCGACGACTCCGTCGCCCAGGCCGAGGTGACCTACGCCGCCGTCCAGGAGGTCCTCGCCGAGGTGGGTGCCTCGGCCGAGCAGCTGGCGCACGTGCTCGAGTACGTCTGTCCCGGCGGCGACGACGTCGAGATCGCGGCTGTGCGCGAGCGGCGGTTCCCGGCCGCGAAGGCGTCGGTCGCCGGCTGCGCCGGGCTGTTGCGCCCGGAGTTCCTGTTCGAGGTGTTCCCGACGGCCGTCCTGGCAGGGGGACCGGCATGAGCCTGATGACCGACGACGTGCGCGCCCTGGTGGGTCGCGAGGCGACCTACACCGCGCCCGAGCCGCTGGGGGCCGCGGCCGGACGCTACTTCGGACTCGCGATCGGCGACGACAACCCGCTGTACTCCGACGCCGACTATGCGCGGTCACAGGGCCTGGCCGGGGTGACGGCACCGCTGACACTGGTGTGCGAGACCAACCAGTACGCCGCGCTGCCCATGGACCACGAGGGATACGCCGGCCACACGTGGGGGATCGACATCCCCGGGACCCGCCAGGTGCGCGGCGGCAACAAGTACACCTTCCACCGCCGGATCCGGCCTGAGGACGTCATCACCGCGACCTGGCGCATCGCCTCGGTCGAGGAGAAGGTCACCGGGTCGGGCAACGAGATGCTGATCATCGCCTCGACCGCCACCTACACCGACCAGGACGACGAGCTGCTGGCCGTGAACGAGGAGACGATCATCTTCGTGGGGCTGGAGAAGAAGGCATGAGCATCGCTGTGGGTGACACCGTTCCGGCGCTGGAGCGCACCATCGGGCTGACCGACATGGTCGCGTACGCCGGCGCCACCTGGGACTGGCACAAGCTGCACTACGACGCGGCGTACGTCGCCGAGAAGAAGCTGCCCGGACCGATCGTGGACGGCCAGGTCTACGGCGCGCTCCTGGTCGAGATGCTCCAGGACTGGCTCGGCCCGCAGTCGTTCGTGCACGAGCTCGAGTTCAGCTTCCGCAACCTGGTCTTCGCCGGCGAGACGCTCCGCTGCAGCGGGACGGTCACGGAGGTGACCGCCGACCGGGTCGACGTCGAGATGACGGTGGTCGTCGTCGCCGAGGACGGGTCCGCGGGGCGCACCGCGGCCGCGCCCTGCCGGGCGAGCGTCCTGCTCGGCCGACCGGACGGACCGGGGGCGCCATGACCGTCGCGATCGTCGGTGCCGCCGAGTCCGACCTCGGCTCGACCGGCCTGTCCGTGCTCGGCCTGCAGACGCAGGCCGTCACCCGGGCACTCGCCGACGCCGGGCTGTCGTTGAGCGACGTCGACGGGATCGCGACGACCGGCGTCGCCCGGTTCTCGGCGACCTCGCTCGCCGAGCACCTGGGGATCGAGCCGGCCTGGACCGACTCGACCTTCGCCGGCGGCAGTGCCTTCGAGATGTTCGTGGCCCGCGCCGCCCAGGCGATCGACGCGGGCCAGTGCCACACCGTCGTCATCTCCTTCGCCTCCAACCAGCGCTCGGCGCGCTCGCGCTCGCTCGGCGGTGCCTACGAGGCGCACACGCCGGAGGCGCAGTTCGAGCAGCCCTACGGTCCGCTCTACCCGGCCTCCTACTACGCGATGGCGG
>JBAWHI010000026.1:0-17227 GCA_049593675.1 Nocardioides sp. | reverse complement strand
CGCGAGGGCCGGGCCGCCGAGGCGGTCGGCGTGGCCGTCGGCTACGTCCTCGCCCGGCTGGAGGTCTCCGTCGACCGGGCCGCCCAGGCCCGCGCGGCCGTCGAGCAGTCGCGCAGCGGTCGCGAGCAGGACCTGCGCGAGGCGCGGGCCCGGCTGCGCGAGCTCGGCGGCGAGCACGACGAGCTGGTCAACTCCGTCCACCGCGACGAGATGGCGCGCACCCAGCAGCGGATGCGCATCGAGCAGCTCGAGGAGAAGGCCGGCGAGGAGCTCGGCATCGACGCCGAGGTGCTGATGGCCGAGTACGGCCCCGACCAGCTGGTGCCGTTCAGCGGCGAGGTGGCCGACGGCGAGGAGGAGCCGGAGCCGGCGCCGTTCGTGCGCGAGGTGCAGCAGAAGCGGTTGCGTGCCGCCGAGCGCTCGCTGCGCGAGCTCGGCCGGGTCAACCCGCTGGCGCTGGAGGAGTTCTCCGCGATGGAGGAGCGCCACCAGTTCCTCTCCGAGCAGCTCGAGGACCTGCGCAAGACCCGCAAGGACCTCCTCGACATCGTCCGCGAGGTCGACCAGCGCGTCGAGCAGGTCTTCACCGAGGCGTACGCCGACGTGAGCCGCGCCTTCGACGCCACCTTCGCGCGCCTGTTCCCGGGTGGCGAGGGTCGGCTGGTGCTCACCAGCCCCGACGACATGCTCAACACCGGCGTCGAGGTCGAGGCCCGGCCACCGGGCAAGAAGGTCAAGCGGCTCTCGCTGCTCTCCGGTGGCGAGCGGTCCCTGGTCGCGGTCGCCTTCCTGGTGGCGCTGTTCAAGGCGCGCCCCTCGCCCTTCTACATCCTCGACGAGGTCGAGGCGGCGCTGGACGACACCAACCTGGGCCGGCTGCTGGAGATCTACGAGGAGCTGCGGGAGAACTCCCAGCTCCTCGTCATCACCCACCAGAAGCGGACCATGGAGGTCGGGGACGCGCTCTACGGCGTGACCATGCGCGGCGACGGCGTCTCCGCGGTCATCAGCCAGCGGCTGCGCGAGGCGGAGCCCGCCTAGTGCCCGCACGACCCACCCGTGCCGACTATGTGGCGTGGCGCACCGTCACGACCCGCTGGCGCGACGACGACGCCTACGGCCACCTCAACAACGCGACCTACTACGAGATCTTCGACACCGCGGTCAATGCCCACCTCTACGAGGCCACCGGGCTCGACGTGCGGGCGCTGCCCCAGATCGGGGTGGTCGCGGAGACCTCGTGCCGCTACTTCCGCGAGCTCGGCTTCCCGGCACCGATCGAGACCGGGCTCGTGGTCGACAAGGTCGGGACGTCCAGCGTCGTCTACCGGATCGGCCTGTTCCAAGGCGAGTCCGACGATGCCGCCGCCGAGGGGCGCTTCGTGCACGTCTACGTCGACAACACCGACCCGGCCCGGCCGTCCACCCCGATGCCGGAGGTCGTCCGCTCGGCTGTCGTCCCCCTGCTTTCGTCGGAACAGGCGCCCACCGGGTAGACAGGGGGCGGAAGATCCGATCCCAGGAGGCAGTCCTTGCTGTTCGTCGTCATCGCCATGCTCGTCGCGCTCGTCGTGGCGGCACTGGTCGTCGTGTACGTCGCCTACCCGCACCGGGGCGAGCAGATGCCCGCCTTCCCGTGGCTCGGCGACGCGATGACGAGAGCGGTCGGGTCGGCGCCGCTGGTGGAGCCCGAGTACGAGGACTCCGACCGCGGTCGCTGACGTCGGCTCTGATTGGATGGGCCCATGGGTGAGTGGCTCTACCTGATCATCGGCATCGCGGTTCTCGCGGTGCTGCTGCTTGTCGGTCTCGTCGCGCTCGGGCGGTCGAGGACCGGCCCGACCGAGGTCGAGGCGCCGACGCCTCCGGTCGAGGACGAGCCGCCCGCGCCCGGGGCCGTC
Source organism: Nocardioides sp. (assembly GCA_049593675.1). Taxonomy (GTDB): domain Bacteria; phylum Actinomycetota; class Actinomycetes; order Propionibacteriales; family Nocardioidaceae; genus Nocardioides. The sequence goes on along the minus strand of JBAWHI010000026.1, from coordinate 15,326 downwards.
GACACGCTCGAGGCGCCGCCGACCGAAGCGGCCCCCGAGCCGGCTGCCCCGACGCTCGAGAGGCCCGAGGGCACGGCGTCGCGGCTGGTGCGCCTGCGGCAGCGGCTGGCCGGCTCGCAGGGGGGACTCGGCCGCGGCCTGCTCGCGCTGCTCTCGCGGGACCGGCTCGACGAGGACACCTGGGAGTCGATCGAGGACACCCTGCTCACCGCCGACGTCGGGGTCGCCCCGACCCAGGAGCTGGTCGAGCGTCTCCGCACCCGACTCCGGGTCGAGGGCAGCACGGAGGACGTGCGCGCGGTGCTCCGCGAGGAGCTGCTGACGCTGGTCGGTCCGGACCTGGACCGCCGCCTGCAGGTCAACGGCGCCGACGGGCAGCCGGGCGTGGTGCTCGTCGTCGGGGTGAACGGCTCGGGCAAGACCACGACCGTCGGCAAGATCTCGCGCATCCTGGTCGCCGAGGAGCGCAGCGTCGTCCTCGGCGCGGCGGACACGTTCCGCGCCGCCGCGGTCGAGCAGCTCGCTACCTGGGGTGAGCGGGTCGGCGTCGACGTGGTCCGTGGCCCCGAGGGCACCGACCCGGCCAGCGTCGCCTTCGAGGCGGTCAAGGAGGGCGTCGTCACCGGCGCCGACACCGTCATCGTCGACACCGCCGGGCGACTCCAGAACAAGGCCGGGCTGATGGACGAGCTCGGCAAGGTCAAGCGGGTCATCGAGAAGCAGGCACCGGTCACCGAGGTGCTGCTCGTCCTCGACGCCACCACCGGTCAGAACGGGCTGATCCAGGCCCGGGTCTTCAGCGAGGTCGTGGACGTGACCGGCATCGTGCTCACCAAGCTCGACGGCTCCGCGAAGGGCGGCATCGTCGTGCAGGTCCAGCGCGAGCTCGGCGTACCCGTGAAGCTGGTGGGCCTCGGGGAGGGCGCCGACGACCTGGCGCCGTTCGATGCCGGTGCATTCGTGGACGCGCTGCTCGGTTGAGGCCGGGACCGCGGTCCACCAGGCTCCACCCGCCGTCACGCGGACGTAACATGTCGACGGGACTCGTTGCCTGCTCGAAACATCGGGGCGCGGGCATCGAAATCTCCGGACGCCAAGGTGTGACGAGTCGGACGGCCCCGGTCCTGGGAGGGGTCGCGGCGCCCGACGACGGCGGCCCTCACGCCGGCAGCCTCGGCGAGGGCGGTGGCCGGTCCGGCGTCCTGGCCGCCCATGCAGGCCCAGTATCGGAAGGAGCGCAGCCGTGAAGCTCGTGACCGCGGTCATCAAGCCGCACAAGTGGGAGGACGTCCGCGAGGCGCTCGAGACCTTCGGGGTGACGGGGATGACCGTCAGCGAGGTCAGCGGCTACGGACGGCAGAAGGGACACACCGAGGTCTACCGTGGTGCGGAGTATGACATCGCCCTGGTGCCGAAGATCCGCATCGAGATCGTGGTCGGTGACGATGTCGCCGAGGACGTCGTCGCGATCGTGGTCAGGACGGCTCAGACAGGTCGGATCGGCGACGGCAAGGTCTGGGTCAGCCCGATCGACACGGTGGTGCGGGTGCGCACGGGCGACCGGGACGCCGACGCCCTGTGACCCCCGTCCGATGAGGCCCGCCGCGGCTCGGCTCCCCGCATGACCGCGGACGAGCGGATCCTGCGCACCGCGGCGGCGGATGCGCGCTGCGCGAGGGCCTACGAGCAGAGCCACGGCGCCGACGTGGGCGCCGCGCTCGTGGCGGTGGGTGGTTACGGACGGGGGGAGCTGGCGCCGTACTCCGACCTCGACGTCGTCCTCGTCTCCGACGACGGTGTCGACGTCCGGTCGGTCGCCGAGCAGGTCTGGTATCCGCTCTGGGACTCCGGGACCAAGCTCGACCACTCCGTGCGCACCATGTCCGAGATGGTCGCGGCCGCCGACGACGACCTGAAGGTCGCCGTCGGGCTGCTCGACATCAGGCACCTGGCGGGCGACCCGAACCTCACCCTCCGGCTGCGCACCACGATGCTCGCCCACTGGCGCCGCAGCAGTCGCGACCGGCTCCCGGCCCTGCGCGACCTGGTGCGCGCCCGGCACGAGCGCACCGGCGAGCTCGCCCACCTGTCGGTGCCCGACGTGAAGGAGGCCGAGGGCGGCCTGCGGGACGCCACGGTGCTCCACGCGCTCGTCGCCACCTGGCTGGTCGACGTCCCCCACGTCGAGCTCGAGCGCAGCAGGCGAGCGCTGCTCGACGTCCGCGATGTCGTCCAGGCCGTGGCCGGCCGGGCCAGCGACCGGATCGCGCCGGAGATGTGGAGCGACGTCGGGCACGGGCTCGACCTGCGCGACGCCCGGGCCGCCCAGGTGCAGGTGCGCGAGCTCGGCCGCAGGATCGCGCACATCTCCCACCTCACGTGGCGCCGCGTCGACGCGGTCCTGGCTGTGCCGGCCTCCGCGAGCGGTCCGCGCCGACCCGCCCTCGCCCCGCTCGCACCCGGGGTGGCCCTCTCGTCCGGTGAGATCGTGCTGGCCAGGGGTGCGAAGCCGGCGCAGGACCCGCTCCTCCTGCTGCGCGCGGCAGCCGCAGCCGCCGAGCACGATGCCGTCCTCGCCCCGCCGACTGCCGCCCGCCTCGCCCGCGAGTCCGCACCGCTGCCGACACCCTGGCCCGCCGAGGCCCGGCAGCTGCTGGTGCGCATGCTCGCCTCGGGACGTGGTCTGCTCGGGGTCTGGGAGACGTTGGAGGAGACCGGTGCGCTGCACGGGATCCTGCCCGAGTGGGAGCGGATCCGCCTGCTCCCGCACGCGTCCGCGATCCACCGCTTCACCGTCGACCGGCACGTCGTCGAGACGTGCGTCGAGGCCTCCGCGCTGATCCGGCACGTGTCCCGGCCCGACGTGCTGATGGTCGCCGCGCTCCTGCACGACATCGGCAAGGGCAGCCTGACCGAGCACAGCGTGGCGGGGGAGCCGATCGCGCGCGACATCGCGGAGCGGATGGGCTTCACGCCCGAGGCCGTCGAGCTGATCGCCCGGCTGGTGCGCTGGCACCTGCTGCTCGCCGAGACGGCCACGACCCGCGACCCGGACGATCCGGCCACCGTCGACCTGATCGCCTCGCGGCTGGAGACCACCGAGGCGCTCACCCTCCTGCTCGCACTCACCGAGGCCGACGCCCGGGCGACCTCGCCCAAGGTCTGGTCCTCGTGGCGCTCCAGCCTGATCCGTGACCTGGCCCGTCGCGCCGGCGCCGCACTCGACTCCGGCTCACCGGCGCTGCCGATCGTCACCGACGACGTCGAGATCCCCGACGCCGCTCGCGGCGGGTCGGCCGCGATCGCCGTGGAGCCGGCCGTCGACGGCTCCCGGGTGACCGTCGTCGCCCCGGACCGCGTCGGCCTCCTCGCGGACCTCGCGGCCGTCTTCGCGCTGCGGCGGATCCCGGTGCGGGCCGCTCGTGTCTGGGCCCAGGACCAGTACGGCGTGTCGGTGTGGGAGGTGGGGGAGCCCGCCCTGGAGGCAGCAGTGCTCCGTCAGCACTACGACGCCGTGGTCGCGGGCCGGCTGGACGCTGCGCGCCGGCTGCCGGTGTCCTCGGCCGCTCTGGACCCGATGGTCGTCGTGCGCCCGGAGGCCTCTGCCCGGGCGACGGTGCTGGAGGTGCGCACCGACGACCGGCCGGGCGTCGTCCATGTGGTCTGTGCGGCTCTGGCGCAGCTCGACGTCGCGGTGCGGTCCGCGCACCTCGACACGCTGGGACCGCAGGCCGTCGACGTGTTCTATCTGCAGGAGCCCTCCGCGGGAGCCCTGACCGATCTGCGCGCGGCCGAGGCCGCCCACGCCGTCCGGGCCGCGCTCACCGCGACCGAGAGGGGCGATCCGCAGGGTGGCGACTAGGCTGGGGCCTGTCTCTGACCCCTGCGCGTAGGACCACGACTTGTTCGCCACACTTTCCGACCGGCTCGCCGACACCTTCAAGAACCTCCGGGGCAAGGGTCGGCTCTCCGAGGCCGACATCGACGCCACCGCGCGCGAGATCCGGATCGCGCTGCTGGAGGCGGACGTCGCGCTGCCGGTCGTCAAGGAGTTCGTCGGCGCCGTCAAGGAGCGGGCCCGCGGCGAGGAGGTCAGCCAGGCGCTGAACCCGGCGCAGCAGGTCGTCAAGATCGTCAACGAGGAGCTCGTCGCGATCCTCGGAGGCGAGACCCGCCGACTGCGCTACGCGAAGTCCGGTCCGACCGTGATCATGCTCGCCGGCCTCCAGGGCGCCGGCAAGACCACGCTCGCGGCCAAGCTCGCGCTCTGGCTCAAGGAGCAGGGCAAGAGCCCGCTCCTGGTGGCCGCCGACCTGCAGCGTCCCAACGCCGTGGGGCAGCTGCAGGTCAACGGAGAGCGCGCCGGAGTGCCGGTCTTCGCCCCCGAGCCCGGCAACGGGGTCGGTGACCCGGTCTCGGTCGCACGGGCGTCCATGGAGGAGGCCAAGCGCACGCTCCACGACGTCGTCATCGTCGACACCGCGGGTCGTCTCGGTGTCGACGCCGAGATGATGCAGCAGGCGGCGGACATCCGCGACGCCGTGCAGCCCGACGAGGTGCTCTTCGTCGTCGACGCGATGATCGGCCAGGACGCGGTCACGACCGCCCAGGCCTTCCTCGACGGGGTCGGCTACGACGGCGTCGTCCTGACCAAGCTCGATGGCGACGCCCGCGGCGGAGCGGCGCTCTCGATCGCGTCGATCACCGGCAAGCCGGTGATGTTCGCGTCCAACGGCGAGAAGCTCGCTGACTTCGACCTGTTCCACCCCGACCGGATGGCGTCGCGGATCCTCGACATGGGCGACGTGATGACGCTCATCGAGCAGGCCGAGAAGACCTTCGACGCCGACCAGGCCGCCAAGGCCGCGGCCAAGCTGAGTGGCCAGGGCGGCGAGTTCACCCTCGACGACTTCCTCGAGCAGATGCAGCAGGTCCGCAAGCTCGGCTCGATGTCGAAGATCATGGGGATGCTGCCCGGGATGGGGCAGTTCCGCGACCAGCTGGAGAACTTCGACGAGCGCGAGATCGACCGGATCCAGGCGGTCATCCAGTCGATGACCCCGGCCGAGCGAGCCAACCCCAAGCTCATCGACGGCTCCCGTCGGGCCCGGATCGCCAAGGGGTCGGGCCGGCAGGTCTCCGACGTCAACCAGCTCGTGGACCGGTTCTTCGAGGCCCGCAAGATGATGATGTCGCTGGCCAAGGGCGGTGGCATGCCCGGGATGCCGGGGATGCCCGGCATGCCGGGGATGGGTGGCAAGCGGGCCAAGGCCAAGCAGGCGCCCAAGAAGGGCAAGGGCAAGCGGGTCTCCGGCAACCCGGCCAAGGCCGCTCAGCAGGCCGCGGCCGAGAAGAACAAGGCCGCCGCGGCGCCCGCCAACCCGTTCGGCAAGCCTGCCGGCGAGGAGGAGATGGACTACGAGCAGGCCGCGGCCGCGCTCAACCTGCCGAAGGACTTCTCCAAGTTCCTCAAGTGACCCAGACCCTGGTCGTCGACGCCGCGAACGTGGTCGGCAGCAGGCCGGACGGCTGGTGGAAGGACCGAGCCGGCGCGGCCCGTCGACTCCACGAGGCGCTGCTGGTCGCCGACACGTCGTACGACGAGATCGTGCTGGTGCTCGAGGGTGCGGCCAAGGGCGGGGTGCGTGCCGGTCGTGACGGACACGTGCGCACGGTGCACGCGAAGGGCGCGGGTGACGACACGATCCTCGCCGAGGCTCGCACGGCCGGCGAGCGCGGTGCTCGGGTGGTGGTCGTGACCGCGGACCGGATGCTCCAGGCCCGGGTCGGGGGTGTGGGTGCCCAGTCGCTCGGCCCCTCCTGGCTGCTCGACCAGATCTGACACCGGTACGGTCGGCGACATGACGGCCCTCCGCTTCTCCGGTCCGGTCCTGCCCGACGCCGAGCCGCGCACGCTCTACGTCGTCGACGGCCACATCACGCTCGAACCCGTCGCCGGGGCCCAGGGCGCCGTGGACGGCTGGATCGTGCCGGGCCTGGTCGACGCGCACTGTCACCTCGGCCTCGACGACGACGGAGCGATCTCCGACGAGGCGACCGAGCAGCAGGCCATCGAGGACCGTGACGCCGGCGCCCTGCTGATCCGCGACTGCGGGTCGGCAGCCGACACGGCGTGGATCCATGAGCGCGACGACCTGCCCCGCCTCATCCGGGCCGGACGGCACATCGCCCGCACCAAGCGCTACATCCGCAACTACGCTCACGAGGTCGAGCCCGAGGAGCTGTCGGCGTACGTCGCCCAGGAGGCCCAGCGGGGCGACGGGTGGGTCAAGCTGGTAGGTGACTGGATCTCCCGCGAGGACGGAGACCTGCGTCCGTCCTTCCCGCAGGAGGCGTTCGCCGAGGCGATCCGGGTCGCCCACGAGCACGGGGCGAAGGTGACGGCGCACTGCTTCGGCCACGAGGTCCTCACCGGCCTGATCGAGGCCGGCATCGACTGCATCGAGCACGGCACCGGCCTGCACGAGGAGCAGGTCGAGGCGATGGTCGCCGGCGGGGTGGCGCTGGTGCCGACGGTGATGCAGCTCGACAAGTTCCCCGGCTACGCCGCAGCCGGGAGCAGCCGGTTCCCCGACTACACCAGCACGATGACCGACCTCTACGTCCGCCGCCGCGACACGATCATGGCGGCCTACGAGGCGGGCGTCGCGCTGTACGCCGGCTCCGACGGCGGCGGCATCAGCAGGCACGGCAACCTGGCCGGCGAGGTGATCGCGATGGCGTCGATCGGCCTGCCGGTCGACTACGCCCTCGGCGCCGCCTCCTGGCGGGCCCGGGACTGGCTCGGCTGGAACGCGGACCTGACCGAGGGCGCGCCCGCCGACTTCGTCGTCTACGACGCGAACCCGCTCGAGGACCTCTCGGTCCTGCTGCGACCCTCGGCCGTGGTGCTCCGAGGACGAGTCGTCGCCTGAGGCCACGGACCGGTCAGGCGCCCTTCGGCCGCGGGTCCCGGGTCGACCAGAGGATCCCGGTCCAGATCAGCACGATCAGTCCGGCCAGCCCGAGGAGCCCGGGGACCACGATCGCGATCACGATGCCGATCACGAAGTTGTCGATCTCCGGGGCCGGCCCGATCAGCACCATCTCGTCGGTGCCGATGTCCGCGAACGGAGACGTCGAGCAGGCGACCTCGAGGTCGCCCGAGCCCGGAGCGAAGCGATAGAGGCCGTCGAGCTCACCGTAGGAGTCCGACCGCTCGAACGAGCCGCCCACGGGCCGGACCTCGATCGGGTCGCCGGTCGCCAGGTCGACGATCACGCACCTCGTGTCGTCGTCCTCCAGCCACAGCATCCGGTCGCCGTCGGTGCCGACGCTCACCTGGTGCGGCTGCCCGTCGGTGCGCAGCGTGGCCTCGGTGTCGAGGAACCCGGCGATCAGCCAGATGAAGACGGCGACCGCGGTCACGACGGCGACGATGATCGAGACGATCCCGACCACGAACCACGCGGCGCTCGGCCGGTACCTCTTCGGCGGCGGCTGGTAGCCGGGCGGGTAGCCGGACGGCGGGTAGGCGGTCATGGGGGTCACTGTGCCCGATTTCGACCTCGTCGGGGAGTCTGGCAGACTTTGCGGCTGAGTCCTGCGCGACCGGACCCTCTCACCCGGACGCGCAGAGCCCATCGAAGGAACTGACCGGTGCTTTCCCCATCTGGCGCAGGCCTTCACCCACACACAACTTCCGAGGAGACACCACAGACGTGGCCGTCAAGATTCGTTTGAAGCGCCTGGGCAAGGTCCGGGTGCCGCAGTACCGCATCGTCGTCGTCGACTCGCGCAAGAAGCGCGACGGTCGTGTGATCGAGGAGATCGGCAAGTACCACCCCAAGGAGAGCCCGTCGTACATCGACGTCTCCTCCGAGCGGGCGCAGTACTGGCTCGGCGTCGGCGCCCAGCCGTCGGACGCCGTCGCCAAGATCCTCAAGATCACCGGCGACTGGCAGACGTTCAAGGGCCACACCGGCTCCGAGGGCACCCTCAAGGTCGCCGAGCCGAAGCGCGACAAGCTCGAGGTCTTCAACGAGGCCCTCAAGGAGGCGCACAGCGACTCGTCCGGCGATGCCGTGACGAAGAAGTCCGCCTCCAAGAAGAAGGCCGACGCCGAGCCGAAGGCCGAGGAGAAGCCGGCCGACGCCAAGGCGGAGGAGAAGGCACCCGAGGCCAAGGCCGAGGAGAAGGCTCCTGAGGGCAAGGCCGACGAGACCTCGGAGGGTGCGGCCGACCAGGCCGAGTCCGCTGAGGCCGCGACCGAGGCGAGCAGCTGAGCGCCATGCTCGCCGAGGCGCTCGAGCACCTGGTGCGCGGCGTCGTCGACAATCCCGACGACGTCAGCGTGCAGGACAAGCAGCTGCGCCGCGGCTCGATCCTCGAGGTCCGGGTCCACCCCGACGACCTCGGCAAGGTCATCGGCCGGGCCGGTCGCACGGCGACGGCGTTCCGCACCGTGGTGTCCGCGCTCGCGGGCCGCGGCGGAGCCCGGGTCGACTTCGTCGACACCGACCGCCGCCGCTGAGGTTCGCAACCGCTTGAATGGGTGTCGCCCCTCCGGGGGCGGCACCTGTTCGCATTTCTGGTCCCATCGTTCGGAAGAGGCACGCGTTGGACACCATCGAGCTCCTGGTCGGCCGGATCGGCAAGCCGCACGGACTCCGCGGCGATCTCACGATCGACGTCCGCACCGACGAGCCCGAGCGTCGCTTCGCCGCCGGGGCGGTGCTCCGGGTCGAGGCGCCACGCGGCTCGCACGCCCCGCACCGCAGCCTCACCGTCGTCTCGACCCGGTGGCACCAGTCGGTCCTGCTGGCCCGGTTCGAGGAGATCCCCGACCGCAACGCCGCCGAGGGCGCGCGCGGGATCCTGCTGCACGCATCGGTCCCGGCCGACGCCACCCCCGAGGACCCCGACGAGTACTACGACCACCAGCTGACCGGGCTCGCGGCGCACGACGTCGACGGCGCCGCTCTGGGTGAGGTGACCGGACTGGTGCACGGCGGCGCCCAGGACCTGCTGATGATCCGCACCCCTGACGGCCGCGACACGCTGGTGCCGTTCGTGAAGGCGCTGGTGCCCGAGGTCGACCTCGCCGGGGGGCGGATCGTCGTCGCGGACCGCCCGGGCCTGGTGACGCCGCTGCCCGAGGACGAGGCATGAGGATCGACGTCCTCACGATCTTCCCGGACTACCTCGCCCCGCTGGAGCTCTCGCTCGCGGGCAAGGCCAGGGACAAGGGCCTGATCGACGTGCACGTCCACGATCTGCGGGAGTGGACCCACGACCGGCACCGCACGGTCGACGACACGCCGTACGGCGGCGGCGCGGGCATGGTCATGAAGCCGGCGCCGTGGGGGGAGGCCTTCGACGACCTGCTCGACGCGGGCGGCGAGTCGGACGTCACGATCGTGTTCACGACGCCGTCCGGGCAGCCGTTCACCCAAGCCATGGCCCGAGAGCTGGCCGAGCGGGAGCGGATCGTCTTCGCCTGCGGCCGCTACGAGGGCATCGACCAGCGGGTGCTCGACGAGGCAGCGAGCCGCGCGGAGGTCCGCGAGATCTCCCTCGGCGACTACGTGCTCAACGGGGGAGAGGTGGCCGCGCTCGCGATCACCGAGGCCGTGGTCCGGCTCGTTCCCGGCTTCATGGGCAACGCCTCCTCGTTGGTGGAGGAGTCCCACGAGGACGGCCTGCTCGAGTACCCCGTCTACACCAAGCCCGCCTCGTGGCGCGGCCATGAGGTGCCCCCGGTGCTGCTGTCCGGCGACCACGCCGCGATCAGGGCGTGGCGACACGACCAGGCGGTCCGGCGTACGGCGCAGCGGCGGCCCGACCTGGTGCCGGCCTCGGCCCTCCTGGACGGGGTGGAGATCCGACCGGTCGAGCCTGCCGACGCGGGGGAGCTGTTCGTCCTCCAGCGTGCCTGCTGGGTCGAGGAGCAGCACGACAACCCGGGCGTGCGGATCCCCGCCCTCCACGAGACCTACGACGAGCTGCGCGCGTGGGTCGCGCGCGACACCGTGCTGGTGGCGCGAGCAGCGGGCCGGCTGGTGGGCGCGGTGCGTGCCTCGCTCGAGGACGAGCGCTGGGAGATCGGGCGACTCATGGTCGCGCCGGACCTCGCCGGCCGGGGCCTCGGGCGCACCTTGCTGGAGCAGATCGAGGCGCTCGCTCCCGAGACGGCCACGACCTACGCCCTGTTCACGGGCGCCGGGAGCGCCCGCAACCTGCGGATGTACAAGAAGGCGGGCTACCGGTTGCGCTCCGACCTGCCGCCGTTCGCGGGCGCCGTGCTGCTGACCAAGCGGCGCCGGCCGGTCGACGAAACCTGATCGATACCGGCAGGGACAGGGTGTAACCGGCCCGAAACGTGGGCCGGGGCCGGGTGAAACGACGACTCGCCAGGATCGTCGTCACCGCCAGGGCGCAGCGCGGCGCCTGGTGATGCATTCACCCGAGAACCTAAAGAGGTACGCAATGTCTCTCGATCTTGCATGGCTGCTGCTGTGCACAGCCCTGGTGATCTTCATGACGCCCGGGGTGGCCTTCTTCTACGGCGGGCTGGTCAAGTCCAAGTCGGTCGTCTCCATGATGATGCTGAGCTTCGGCTCGATGGGCCTGGTGACCCTGTTGTGGGTGCTGTACGGCGCGACCGGCATCGGTGCACTCGGCGACAGTGGCATCAGCCAGTTCTTCGGCAACCCCTTCCAGGACTTCGGTCTCACCAAGGCGGTCACGGAGGACGGCAGCCCGCTGGGCTCGATCGCCTTCGGTGCCTCGTTCGCCATCATCACCGTGGCCCTGATCTCGGGCGCCATCGCCGACCGCGCACGCTTCTTCCCCTGGCTGCTGTTCGCCGCCGTCTGGGCGTCGCTGGTCTACTTCCCCGGCCAGGCCTGGGTGTGGGCCGGGTGGATCCTCAACGGTGACTTCTTCCTCAACGGCACCGGCGCCCTCGACTGGGCCGGCGGCACGATCGTCCACCAGGCCTCGGGTGCGGCCGCGCTGGCGCTCGCGCTCGTCCTCGGCCGCCGCAAGGCCGGCTTCTCCAAGGAGGAGGCGCAGCCGCACAACGTGCCGCTCGTGCTGATCGGCGTCTCGATCCTCTGGTTCGGCTGGTTCGGCTTCAACACCGGCGTCTACGGCGCCGACGAGGCGCAGACGAGCCTGATCTTCCTCAACACCCTGATCGCCCCGGCCGCCGGCATGCTCGGGTGGCTGGTGGTCGAGCACTTCAAGGAGGGCAAGGCCACCGCGGTCGGCGCCGGCTCCGGGGCCGTCGCCGGTCTGGTCGCCATCACCCCTGCCTGCGCGCACGTCGACCCCTGGGCCGCGATGCTGCTCGGCGTGCTCGCCGGTGTGATCTGCGCCTTCGCCGTGGAGATGAAGTACAAGGCCAACTTCGACGACTCCCTCGACGTGGTGGGCATCCACCTCGTCGGCGGCTTCATCGGCTGCATCTACCTGGGCTTCTTCGCCAAGTACGACGGTGAGGGCCTCTTCTACGGTGGCGGCGGCGCCCAACTGTGGTCGCAGTTCGCCTCGTCGGTGACGGTCATCGCCTGGGCGTTCGGAGTCGCCTACGTGACCGGCACGATCATCGAGAAGACGATCGGCTTCCGCGCCAAGGAGGAGGACGAGGTCGCCGGCCTCGACCTGGCGCTGCACGGCGGCGGCTACGCCATGAACGACTGATCGACCGCCCGAGGCATCAGGCCCGTCCCGGTTCGTCCGGGGCGGGCCTGAGCGTCGTTCACCGCCGGGTGCCGGTGCGCAGGCGGGACGCCTGGATCCGCACGCTCAGGTCGCGGATCTCGTCGAGGATGTCGGTCGCGAGCCAGACCGGCGACCGTCGTGACCGAGGTGCCTTGCGCAGCACGCGAGCGCCCACCAGGCGGTCGACGAGCTCTGCGGCGGATCCGTCGTCGACGCCGAGCCGTTCGACGATGAGGTCGAGGTTGACGATCGGCTCCTCGGTGAGCAGGTCGAGCAGCCGGTGGAGGCCGGTGCCGGGCCGGGTGCCGCCGACGAGGTCTCCCCAGCGTGCGCGTACGTCGACGATCTGGGTCGCTGTCGTCCAGGACTCGGCTGCGGCGATGCTGGCAGCGCTGGCGAGCAGGGCCACGATCGTCTGGGCGCACCCGTCCCGGTAGTCGTGGAGCGCGGCGAAGTAGCGGTCGCGGTCGGCCACGAGCGCGGAGGCGATCGGGATCGTCAGGTGCCGGGTGATCCGGCGCCGGCGGAGGATCGCGTGGATCAGCGCTCGCCCGATGCGACCGTTGCCGTCGATGAACGGGTGGATGGACTCGAACTGGGCGTGGGCGATCGCCGCCTGCGCCAGTGGGGCGATGTCCTGCCGGTTGGCGAAGACGAAGAGGTCCGCGAGGTAGTCCGGCACGGTCGCCGGTGGCGGCGGGACGTAGAGCGCGTTGCGGGGGGAGTAGTCGCTCCCCCCGATCCAGTTCTGCGTCGTTCGGTAGCGGCCGGCCCGGTGTGCCTCGTCCGGATGGCGCGCGAACAGGTCGTGGTGCGCCTCGAGGACGGCCTCGGACCGGATGCGTCGGGTCCGCTCCGCGTCGGCGATCAGCCGGGTCATGGCGCCGGTGGCCGAGGCCATCGAGACGGCGGAGGCGTTCGCGCCGACCCCGAGCAGGGCCCGACCGTAGTCGGTGAGGCTCGCGTCGACATCCTCGATCTTCGACGAGTCGATCGCCTCCGTGCGGAGCTGGAGATGGTTGAGCTCGGCGAGGGTGCGCCCGTGCACCAGGTCGAGATGGCTGAGGGTGCCCGCACTCGCCGACGCCATCGTCGCCAGGGAGCGTTCCATGGGGAGGTCGAGGTCGGCGATCATCGGCGGCAGCGAGACGCTCACCTCCCGGAGCAGCCGGTCGGCGCGCGGGCCACGCACGGTGCGCTGTCGCCACGGCTGCGTCTGCGTGCGGTGCGGCACCCAGTCGCGCGTAGCGATCGATGCCGACATGGTCGCTATCTTGTCAGGAGCTCGCCCGAGCCCGTGCGGAGCTCCGATTTCGCGACCCGGGCGCCTCGTGGAAAGATGGTCCGCCGGCACCGCGGACGCTTCTGCCACAGGGGAACCGTCGGACGCGAGCGCCTTCCATCGAGAACCAACTACCGCGGTTGACCTGTGGCACTCGCGAGGAGAGACATGAGCAACGTCATTGCCGAGCTCGGCAACGCCATCAAGCGCGACGATGTCCCGGCCTTCCGCGCCGGCGACACGATCAAGGTCCACGTCAAGGTCGTCGAGGGCAACCGCTCCCGCGTCCAGATCTTCCAGGGCGTCGTCATCCGCGTCCAGGGCTCCGGCATCGGTCGCAGCTTCACCGTCCGCAAGGTCTCCTTCGGCGTCGGTGTCGAGCGGACCTTCCCCCTGAACTCCCCGATCTTCGAGCAGATCGAGGTCGTGACCCGCGGCGACGTCCGTCGGGCGAAGCTGTACTACCTGCGCAACCTGCGCGGCAAGGCTGCCAAGATCAAGGAGCGCCGCGAGGCCTGAGACAGACTCTCAGGCATCGCCGTTAGTCTCGCTCAGTGAGCTCCGACGACCGCGACCCGACCTCCGTCACCGCATCCGACGGGCCGGGCTCGCGGTCGTCGTCCGTCTCCACCTCCACCCCCGACGCCGCGGCGGCGACGGAGTCGCCGATGAAGAAGAAGAAGCACCTGCCGGTCTGGCAGGAGACGCTGCTGCTGCTCGGCATCGCCCTGGTGCTCGCGGTCGTGATCAAGGCGCTGTTCGTCCAGGCGTTCTACATCCCCTCGCAGTCGATGGAGCCGGGCCTGGTCAAGAACGACCGGATCCTGGTGCAGAAGGTGTCCTACTGGTTCGGTGGGGGCCCGGAACGCGGTGACGTCGTCGTGTTCAAGGACCCCGGCGGGTGGCTGAGCACCTCCGACTCGATCGGCCCGACCAACGGGGTCGCGTCGCTGCTCTCGAAGGTGGGGCTCTACCCGTCCGGTGGCCACCTGGTGAAGCGGGTGATCGGAGTCGAGGGCGACGTCATCACCTGCTGCGACAAGTCCGGGCGGATCCTGGTCAACGGCCAGCCGCTCAACGAGAAGCAGTACGCCCGCCCCGGCGGTGCGGGCTGCTTCGGGCCGATGGTCACCAGCTGCAACTCCGACTGGGAGGTCGGGCCGATCCCGGCCGGCCAGGTCTTCGTGATGGGCGACAACCGGAACAACTCCGCGGACTCGTCGGTCCACCTGTGCACCACGGACGAGACCGACTGCACCAAGAACCCGTACGTCGACGTCGACGACGTGGTCGGCAAGGTGATGGTCGTGGTCTGGCCCAGCGACCACTTCAGGTTCGTGCACCGTCCCGACACCTTCGCGGACGTGCCCGACGCCGCCTAGGGCTGCGGAGGTCTGGGATGAGCGAGCTGCCCCGGGGAGCCACGGTCCGCAAGGACGCGGGCCTCTACGGCTACGAGCGCGCTCTGCGCCGCCACGGCATCGAGCCGATCGCCGGCGTCGACGAGGCGGGCCGCGGCGCGTGCGCCGGGCCGTTGGTCGCCGGGGCCGCGATCCTGCCGGCCGGGAAGGCCGGCATCGTGCCCGGGCTGGCGGACTCCAAGCTGCTCACCGAGAAGGCCCGCGAGCGCTGCTACGAGCAGATCGTGAAGCGCGCGCTCGCCTGGTCGGTGGTGGTGATCTCCCACGAGGAGTGCGACCGGCTCGGCATGCACGTGGCCAACATCGAGGCGCTGCGACGCGCGGTCGCGCTGCTGGACCTGCCTCCGGCGTACGTCCTGACCGACGGGTTCCCCGTCGACGGGCTCGGCGTGCCCGGCCTGGCCGTGTGGAAGGGCGACCGGGTGGCGGCCTGCATCTCGGCGGCGTCCGTGCTCGCGAAGGTCACCCGGGACCGGATCATGACCGAGCTGGACGCGCACTGGCCGGCCTACGACTTCAAGACCCACAAGGGCTACATCACCGACGTGCACGCAGCCGCGCTGACCGAGCACGGCCCCTCGCCGGTGCACCGGATGCGGTTCGTGAACGTGCGGCGCGCGGCGGGTCTGGAGCCGGGTGCCGAGCCGGGTGCCGCTCCGGGGATAGAGTCGGCGTCGTGAGCGCGGAGGACCTCGAGAAGTACGAGACCGAGATGGAGCTGACGCTCTATCGCGAGTACCGCGACGTCGTCGGGATCTTCAAGTACGTGGTGGAGACCGACCGCCGCTTCTACCTGTGCAACCAGGTCGACGTGAAGGCGCGTACCGAGGCCGGCGACGTGTTCTTCGAGGTGTCGATGACCGATGCCTGGGTGTGGGACATGTACCGCCCGGCCA
>JBAWHI010000025.1:0-7437 GCA_049593675.1 Nocardioides sp. | reverse complement strand
GTCAGAACGAGGCCATCAAGGCCATCTCGCAGGCCATCCGCCGTACGCGAGCCGGTCTCAAGGATCCCAAGCGTCCGGGTGGTTCGTTCATCTTCGCCGGGCCCACCGGTGTGGGTAAGACCGAGCTGGCCAAGGCTCTCGCCGAGTTCCTCTTCGGCGAGGAGGATGCCCTGATCACCCTCGACATGTCCGAGTACTCCGAGAAGCACACGGTCTCGCGGCTCTTCGGCTCGCCCCCCGGCTACGTCGGCTACGAGGAGGGCGGCCAGCTGACCGAGAAGGTGCGGCGCAAGCCGTTCTCGGTGGTCCTCTTCGACGAGGTCGAGAAGGCCCACCCGGACATCTTCAACAGCCTGCTGCAGATCCTGGAGGAGGGTCGCCTGACCGACTCCCAGGGTCGGGTCGTCGACTTCAAGAACACCGTCATCATCATGACGACCAACCTCGGCACCCGCGACATCGCCAAGGGCCTGAACCTCGGCTTCGCCCAGGCCGGCGACGTGGCGGGCTCCTACGACCGGATGAAGAGCAAGGTCTCGGAGGAGCTCAAGCAGCACTTCCGCCCGGAGTTCCTCAACCGTGTCGACGAGATCATCGTGTTCCCGCCGCTCTCGCAGGAGCAGATCGTGCACATGGTCGACAACATGATCGCGGCGGTCGAGACCCGCTTGAAGGACCGCGACATGTCGCTCGAGCTGACCCAGCCGGCGAAGAACCTGCTGGCCGAGCGTGGCTTCGACCCCGTCCTGGGGGCGCGTCCGCTGCGCCGGACGGTGCAGCGCGAGATCGAGGACGTGCTCGCTGAGAAGATGCTCTACGGCGAGGTCGGCCCCGGCCAGATCGTGCTCGTGGACGTCGAGGGCGAGGGTGCGACCGCGGAGTTCACCTTCCACGGCCAGAAGGTCGGCGTGCTGCCCGACCTGCCGCCGTTCGAGACGGCCGAGGTCGGTGCTCCCGAGGGCACCGCGGCCGAGACGCCGCTCGAGGGTCCCGACGACTCCGACAGCGGCACCGACGTCCCGCGCGGCGACGCCTGATCTGCGCCGGTTCGGCATTTCGGGGGCCTCAGGGCAGGCTGAACGTGTCGGGTCCGGCGGGCACGATGAGCCCGTCCTCGACCAGCGAGGCCATGCAGCGCAGCCGCTGCGCGCCGTCGCTCCACTCCGCGTCGAGCCGGGTCCGGTGGACCGGGCCCTCGCTGTCGCGCAGCACGCCCAGCAACCGCCCCCGGCACTGCCGGTCGGTCCCGGCCCAGGTCTGTGCCTTGCGCGGCGGCCCGTCGTACGCCGGGTGGCCGGCCGCCCGCCAGGCGCAGAGGTCCTGCACCGGACAGTCCTCGCACCGCGGCTGCGCGGCGGTGCACACCAGCGCGCCGAGCTCCATCACCGCGACCGCCCAGCTCGCTGCGGTCGCGTCGTCCTCGGGCAGCAGCGCGGTGGCCACCTCGCGCTCGGCCTTGGTGACGGCGGGCGCGGGGAGCTCCACCCCCTGTGTCGCCCGAGCCAGGACGCGACGCACGTTGGTGTCGAGCACGACGTGTCGCCGGCCGTAGGCGAAGCTCGCGACCGCGGCCGCCGTGTAGTCACCGATTCCCGGCAGAGCCAGCAGGTCGGCGTACGACGCGGGCACCTCGCCGTCGTGGCGCTCGACGATCGCCGTCGCGCTCGCGTGCAGGCGCAGCGCCCGGCGCGGGTAGCCGAGTCGACCCCAGGCGCGGACCGCCTCGCCGCTCGGCTCGGCAGCCAGCGACGCCGGAGTCGGCCATCGCTGCAGCCACTGCTCGTGGATCGGCAGCACCCGGCTGACCGGGGTCTGCTGGAGCATGAACTCCGAGACCAGGACCGACCACGGCGACGCCTCGGGCCCACGCCAGGGCAGCTCGCGGGCGTTCGCGTCATACCACCGCAGCACCGGCTCGTGGAGCTCGCTCACCGGGCGCGCTCCCGGTCCGACGCGGAACGACGCGAGTGCTCGAAGGACATGTTCATCGCCGCCATCCTGCCCGGTGTGGCACCACCATCCGGCGCCGGGCGCTGACTAGCGTGGCCCCATGCCAGCGATGACCCGAGGCCCGCTGCCGGCACGCGTCTATTGGGTGCGTCGGCTGCTCGTGCTCGGCACGGCCGTGCTGCTGGTCGTCGCCATCGCCCGACTGCTCGGTGGCGGCAGCGACGCGGCCTCGGAGCCGGAGCAAGCGGCCCAGGCCGCGGCCGACGCCTCGACCGGGTCGACCCCGGCGGTCGACGTCGTCAGCACGCCGAGCGAGAAGTCAGGCAAGGGCAAGAAGAAGAAGTCGAAGACCCCCGACCCGACGCCGACCCTCGCCGTGCCCGTGGGTGAGTGCGACGACACCGATGTCGCAGTCACGCCGGTGGTGAAGAACGCGGTCGCCGGACGAGACGTCACCGTCACGCTGCAGCTGCGTACCGTCGAGGCCGAGGCCTGCACCTGGGCGGTCGGTCCCGGCGCCCTCACGATGAACATCACCTCCGGACGCGACGACATCTGGTCCAGCCGCGACTGCCCGCGCGTGATCCCCCGTGAGCCCGTGGTGGTCCGCAACGCCGCCACCAGCTCGATCGAGGTCACCTGGAACGCGAAGCGCTCTGATGCGGAGTGCACCCGGTTCACGGAGTGGGCCGGCATCGGTTGGTACCACGTCACCGCCTCCGCCCTGGGCGGCGAGCCGTCCGACGTGCAGTTCGAGCTCGCGACGCCGACCGCGGCCACCATCACGCGCACGGCGT
The DNA here is from genome assembly GCA_049593675.1 of Nocardioides sp. Lineage (GTDB taxonomy): Bacteria > Actinomycetota > Actinomycetes > Propionibacteriales > Nocardioidaceae > Nocardioides. The sequence continues at coordinate 4,690 of JBAWHI010000025.1, read as the reverse complement.
CGCCCACCCAGCAGCCGACGCAGCAGCCGACCAAGAAGCCCGGCAAGAAGCAGACCAAGAAGCCCGGCAACGAGCCCACGAAGAAGCCTTCGAAGAAGCCGTCGCAGTCGCCGTCCGGGGCTGTCGAGCCGGACTGAGGCTGCTCGGCTCACGGGGTGTCGACACGCGGGCCCGCTGGGTCTCGACGCGCGGGTCGCTGGGTCTCGACACGCGGGTCACGGCTTCGCAGGCTCAGCCGTGCCGCTTGCTCGACCACCATCAGAGGTACGAGTAGCTCCGCTACACGTACCTCTCGAGGATCGTCGACTCGGCGAGCCGGGAGAGGCCCTCGCGGACGCTGCGCGCGCGCAGCTCGCCGACCCCGTCGACGGCCTGGAGGTCGTCGACCCCGGCGGACAGCAGCTTCTGCAGCGTGCCGAAGTGGTCGACGAGCCGGTCCACCACCGAGGACGGCAGCCGGGGCACCTTGGCCAGCAGCCGGTAGCCGCGCGGGGCGACGGCGCCGTCGAGGTGCTCGCCGGTGCCGAGGCCGAGGGCACGGGCGGCCGCTGCGGGGTCGACCAGCTCGGTCGAGGACAAGGACTCGAGCCGGTTGAGCAGGGCCTCGGGACTCTTCGCGCGGCGGCCGGCGGGCAGGTAGTCGCGGATCACCAGCTCGCGCTCGGTGTCCACGCCGGTCACGAGCTCCTCGAGCTGGAGCGAGAGGAGGCGACCGTCGGTGCCGAGCTCGAGCACGTAGTCCTCGATCTCGCTGGCGATCCGGGTGACCATCTCGAGGCGCTGCGCGACGACGGCGACGTCGCGGACGGTCACGAGGTCCTCGATCTCCAGCGCGGACAGGGTGCTGGAGACCTCGTCGAGTCGCAGCTTGTAGCGCTCGAGAGTCGCGAGCGCCTGGTTGGCGCGCGAGAGGATCTGGCCCGAGTCCTCCAGCACGTGGCGGGTGGCTCCGACGTACGCCGCGATGATCTGCATCGACTGGGACACCGAGATCACCGGGAAGCCGGTCTGGCGCGCCACCCGGTCCGCGGTGCTGTGGCGGGTGCCGGTCTCCTCCGACGGGATCGTGTGGTCGGGCATCAGGTGCACCGCAGCCCGGATGATCCGGGTGACGTCCTTGTCGAGGATGATGCCGCCGTCCATCTTGGCGAGCTCGCGCAGGCCCGTGGCGGTGAACGGCACGTCGAGGGTGAAGCCTCCCGTGGAGATGGACTCGACGACCTTGTCGTGGCCGAGCACGATCAGGGCGCCGGTGCGGCCGCGGAGGATCCGCTCGAGGCCGTCTCGCAGCTGGGTGCCGGGGGCGATGGTGGCGAGGGTCGCCCGCAGGCGCAGCTGTTCGTCCGAGCGATCGGTGGCCACCTGGCCGTCACCTCCAGTGAGTGCGGCAGGTCGTCGGCCGCTGGCGGCAGTCTAGGGCGTTTCGGCCGTCGACGAGCGGCGTGCGGCGCCTCGGGTCCTCAGCGATCCTCCACCGCACGAGGTCGCTGCTCGCCGGCCGGGTTGACCAGGTGCAGCAGACGCAGGGCGGCCGCCACGTCGGGGACGTCGAGGACGCGCATGCCGTCGACGGTCCACGACTCAGGGGATCGGGCCGAGGCCCGTCCGGGCTCGGTGGGCACCACGGCGAGCTGGAACCCCAGGCGCGCGGCCTCCGAGAGCCGGTTGGGCAGGTCGCGGACCCGGCGCAGCTCGCCGGACAGTCCGATCTCGCCCATCGCGACCACGCCCTGAGGGGCCGCGACTCCGCGACTCGCGGAGGTGAGGGCGACCGCGACGGCGAGGTCGCTGGCCGGCTCGAGGAGCCGGGCGCCGCCGACGGTGGAGGCGAACACGTCGAGGGTGTGCAGGCGGACCCCGCAGTGCTGCTGGAGGACGGCCAGCACCATCGCCACCCGGGACCCGTCCAGGCCCGACGTCGTCCGCCGCGGTCGCTCCGCGGCGCTGTGGGTGACGAGCGCCTGGACCTCGGCGAGCATCGGGCGGCGGCCCTCCATCGTGACCGCGACGCAGGTGCCGGGCACCCGGGCGTGGTGGCTCTCCACGAACAGACCGCTCGGGTCGATGACCGCGGAGATCCCCTCGGAGCCGAGGTCGAAGCAGCCGACCTCGTCGATGGGGCCGAACCGGTTCTTCATGGCGCGCACCATCCGGAACCGCGAGTCGCGGTCGCCCTCGAAGTGCAAGACGACGTCGACGACGTGCTCGAGGACCCGCGGCCCGGCGATCGAGCCGTCCTTGGTGACATGGCCGACGATGATGGTCGTGATGTTGCGGGTCTTGGCGACCCGCACCAGCGCGGCGGCGACCTCCTTGACCTGGGTGACGCCGCCCGGCACGCCGTCCACGCCCGGGGCGCCGATGGTCTGGATCGAGTCCACGACCAGGAGGGTGGGTCGGACCTCCTCGATGTGGGTGAGGACGGCGCCGAGGTCGGTCTCGGCCGCCAGGTAGAGCTCGTCGTGGACCCCGCCGGTGCGATCGGCGCGCAGCCGCACCTGCGAGGCGGACTCCTCCCCGGTGACGTAGAGCGTGCGGTGCTGGTAGCGGGCCGTCTGGGCGGCCACCTCGAGCAGGAGCGTGCTCTTGCCGACACCCGGCTCGCCGGCGAGCAGGATCGCGGCCCCGGGCACCAGCCCGCCGCCGAGCACCCGATCGAGCTCGGGCACCCCGCTGGTGCGGGAGGTGGAGTCGTCCACCGAGACCGTGCCGATCGGTACGGCGGGGCGGGTCACCGGGGTCGCGGTGGTCCGGCCGGCGGGGGTGACCGCAACCTCGGCGACCGAGCCCCAGGCCTGGCACTCCCCGCACCGGCCGACCCACTTGGCTGCCTCCCAGCCGCACTCGGAGCAGCGGAACGAGGGGCGTGGGTTCTTCGGCATGGGCACACCGTAGGTGGAGACGCCGACAGAACGGGCGTCGCCGGTCTAGGGTGCCCTTGGAACGATCAAGAGTGCCCCGAACGGCTGAGGAGGTAGGGGTTGTCCCGAGAGAGTGGCCGCCCGGTCGGCCGCGTCGGCCGCTCGCCGACGATCGCCTCCCCGCCGACCCTGGCCGACGTCGCCGAGCACGCGGGGGTGTCTCGCCAGACCGTCTCCAACGCGGTCAACAACCCCGACCTGCTGCGAGCCGACACCCTGGCCCGGGTGCTCGGCGCGATCGACGAGCTCGGCTACTCGCCGAACCGGGCCGCTCGCAACCTGCGCACCCGCGCCTCACACCTGATCGGCATGCGGATCAACCCCGCCCAGGAGGGCACGGCCAACGCCACCATGGACCGGTTCGTGCACTCGCTGGTCGAGACCTCGCGTGAGGCCGGCTACCACGTGCTGCTGTTCGCCGGGGACCATCGCGACCCGCTGACGGGCTACGACGACCTCCTGCGCTCCACCGCGGTCGACGCCTTCGTGGTGACCGACACCTACCTCGGCAACCCCCAGACGAGCTGGCTGGAGCGCCGGCGGGCTCCGTTCGTCGCGTTCGGCCGGCCCTGGGACAACCCCGACGCCGAGCACGCCTGGGTCGACGTCGACGGCGCCGCCGGCACCTCCCTGGCCACCACCCACCTGATCGACCGCGCGCACCGGCGGATCGCCTGGATCGGGTGGCGCAAGGACTCCTTCATCGGCGAGGACCGGCGATCGGGCTGGACCCGGTCCATGCACGCCCGCGGCCTCCCGACGACCGGGCTCGCCTCGCGCGTCGAGGACACGGTCGCCAGTGGTCGAGAGGCGAGCGCGGTGCTGCTCGACGAGGCGCAACCCACGGCCTTCGTGTGCGCCTCCGACACCCTCGCGATGGGCGTCCTGCACACCCTCGCCGAGCGGGGACTGGCGCCGGGGCGCGACGTCGCCGTGGTCGGCTTCGACGACTCGCAGGTCGCCCAGGTGGTGCCCGGCGGCCTGACCTCCGTGCGTCAGCCGCTGGAGCAGGTGGCGGTCGAGATCGTCACGGCGCTGGAAGGGATGCTCGGGCACCCGCGGATGCCCGGGCCGAGCGCCCTGCTCACGCCGACCCTCGCGCTGCGGGGATCGACGTAGGGCCGAGGGCGTGGTCTCACCGCCTCCCCGGGTGGGACGCCCGCCCGCTCCCACCTGATGGCCGGGTCCGGCTAGAAGTGTCGCCACCACAGGTTCACGGCGTAGTCGACCTCGGTGCCCTCGTGCTCGGCGAGCACCTGGTCGGCGATCGCGGGCGTGAACTCGATCCGGACGACGCTCTCGAGGTCGGCGCGCGAGGTGAACGACCAGCGCATGTCGATCGGCGTGCGGGACCAGCCGTGCGTGGACCAGAAGCGCTCGACCGCGGCCGGATCGACCTCCGGATAGCCGCGCCGGAACCATCCGCCGAAGGTCGAGCGGATGGGGTCGTTGTCGATGACGAACGCCGTGCCGCCCCGACGTACGACGCGGTCCAGCTCGGCCAGGCCGGGCTCGCACCCGGGGCCGAAGAAGTAGGCCCACCGCGCGTGCACGACGTCGACGGAGGCGTCCGGGACGGGCAGCGCCTGCGCGGCCCCCTGGAGCACCGAGATCGCCGGGAGCCGGCGGGTGCGGCGCCGGGCCAGCGCCACGAGGTCCGCGTGCGGCTCGACGCCCACCACCTCGGCGGCTGTGCGCGCGAACCGCGGCAGGTGGTAGCCGGTCCCGCACCCGACATCGAGCACGGTGCGGCCGTCCCAGGGGGCGAC
>JBAWHI010000024.1:0-4981 GCA_049593675.1 Nocardioides sp. | reverse complement strand
CGGCACCAGCCCTGGTCGCTGCGGTCCGCGATGACGTGGGCACTGCAGCAGTCGGCGGCGTCGGTGGCTGGACAGTCAGGTGTGTGATGGCACATTCGTCTACCTCCCGCACCCATGATCACCCTGTCGCGGAGGGAGAAACCCGGGCTGGGTCAAATCTGTGGAGAGAGGTCTACGACTCGCAGATCTGCTCGATCTCGCCGGCCGCCCGGTCGGCCCGGGCGAGGAGGAGGCGGACCTCGTTGGTGTTGTACGAGGCCTCGTCCGCGCGAGAGTTGGCGTAGGTCACGATCGTCAGATAGCTGGCCGAGAGCTCGGCGAACGCATCGGCGACGTCCTCGTCGACGTCGACCGACTCGGCGATCGCCTCGATGTCGTCGGTCCCGGCGAGCTCCATCGTGCGGTCCACGGCATCGAACCGGCCGGCGGTCATCAGGGGGTTGACGGCCTGCTCCACCCGCACCGTGGTGGCGGCGGCGACCCGGCAGGCCTTCGCGTCCGCCGCGGCGACCGCGTCGGCGGCGTCGTCATCACCGGAGGCGCTGCCGGCTGCGAAGCCGATCCCGGCGGCGACCAGCAGGCCGAGGAGGCCGCCGACCACGAGGAGCAGCAGCGTCCGGCGCGACCGGGTCGGGTGGGGAGTGCTCACTGGTTCCTCGTTCTCTGGTCGTCGGCGGTCCCGTGGGATGCCCGCGGGCCGGCCCGCCCAAACGCCATCAGTCGAAGACGTCGACGTGCACGTGGTCTCGGTGCTCGAGGATCGCCTGGTCGCCGGAGCGCGACGGCGGGTCGTAGTCGCGCCAGCCGTCGCCGGAAGCCCGATGGGTCCAGATCCGGTCGTCGAAGATCACCGTCTGCACCCCCAGCCGGTCGGCCATCGCGACCAGGTAGTGCGCCATCGCCCAGCCACGGATGTTGTTCTGCGCGTTGACCGGCCGCACGAACACGTCGACGGCCCGGCCCTCGTAGTGCGCTGAGCCCTCCATGTGCCCGGTGCTGACGCCGCCCGGCGCGAACCCGCCCATCGGCGGGTCGCCGAACAGGTCGTCGACCTCGCGTCGTACGACGTCGGCGCGGCGGGTCAGGCCGGAGTCGGTCAGCCGGTCGCGCTCCTCGTCCGGCTCGTCGCCGAGGTCGCAGCTGAGCGCGTGCGGCGAGTTGCCCGTGAGCGCTGAGGCGAGCACCCGCGCGTCGGCCTCGTGGTCGGCGTACGCCCCGGGGAAGCCGGATCGCTGGACCTCCTGCGCGGCGACGGTGACCTCCATCGACTCGTAGCCATCGATCTGCGCGAGCGCATCGTAGAAGGCGTTGGTGGCGTAGTAGGGATCGGTCACCTGGGCGAAGCTGCCCCAGCCCTGGGACGGCCGCTGCTGGAACAGCCCGGCCGAGTCGCGGTCACCGTGTTCGAGGTTGTAGAGCTTCGACTCCTGGTAGGCGGTGGCGAGGCCGATGGTCGCGGCCCGCGCGGGCATCCCGCGGCCGACCGCGACGGCCGCGATCAGCGCGGCGTTCTCGGCCTGCTCGACCGACAGCGCGACGGTGCGGCCGTCCACCGTGGCGGTGCACTGGTCGGAGTGGAGGAAGGGCGCGGCATCGCGCAGGACGCCCCACAGGCCGTAGCCGGTGGCGGCCACCAGACCGACCCCGGCGAGCGCGATCAGCGCAACGCCCGTCCGCAACCTCATGCTGCAAGTGTCAGGGTCGGGTGAAACCAGCGCAGGGGATGCGTCAGTTGGCGTGCAGCGCGGCGTTGAGCTCGACGCCGTCGCTCTTCCACGGCACCGCCTCGATCGCACCGGTGACGGAGTTGCGCCGGAAGAGGACGTTGTTCGCCCCGGACAGCTCCGCCGCCTTGATCACCTGGGTCCGGCCGTGCGCCGGGTCCGTGTCGGCCACGGTGACCTTGGTGCCGGCGGTGATGTAGCAGCCGGCCTCGACGACGCAGTCGTCGCCGAGGGAGATCCCCAGACCCGAGTTGGCGCCCAGCAGGCAGCGGCGGCCGATGGAGATGACCTGCTTGCCGCCCCCGGACAGGGTGCCCATGATCGAGGCACTGCCACCGACGTCGGACCCGTCGCCGACGAGGACGCCCGCGGAGATCCGTCCTTCGACCATCGAGGCGCCGAGGGTGCCGGCGTTGAAGTTGACGAAGCCCTCGTGCATCACGGTGGTGCCCTCGGCGAGGTGGGCGCCGAGACGGACCCGGTCGCCGTCGGCGATCCGGACGCCCGCCGGCAGCACGTAGTCGACCATCCGGGGGAACTTGTCGACGCCGAACACGCTCACGTGCCGACCGTTCGCACGGAGCCGGGTGCGGGTCGTCTCGAAGCCGTCGACCGCGCACGGCCCGGCGCTGGTCCAGACGACGTTGGTGAGCAGGCCGAAGACGCCGTCGAGGTTGATGGAGTGGGGCACCGCCAGCCGGGCCGAGAGCAGGTGCAGTCGCAGCCAGACGTCCTCGGTGGTGGTGGGCGCGGCCTGCAGGTCGGCGATCTGGACCAGCAGCACCTCGCGGGTGACGCCGCGGTCCTTGTCGGCGCCCTGGAGGGACCCGAGGTCGGCCGGGCAGATCGCCTCGGTGGGCTTCTCACCCAGCGCCGGCGCAGGGAACCAGACGTCCAGCACCGTGCCGTGGGCGTCGAGGGTGGCGAGGCCGAAGCCCCAGGCAGTCGTCGGCTTCGCACTCACGGACACAGCCTAGAGGCGGTACGCCGTGCGACTACTCCCCGGTGCGGCCGTCGATCGATTCGCGGAGCAGGTCGGCGTGGCCGAGGTGGCGCGCATACTCCTGGAGCACCTGCACCATCACGTCGCGGATGGTCTCGATCCGGTCGCCCGGGTCGACGACCACGTCGAGGGCCTCGGCCGGGAGCTCGTCGAGCCAGGTGTCCGCCTGCGCCGACGTCTCACGCCAGGTCGCGAACGCCTCGTCCACGACGAGCGGGTCCGCCACGGCCCCGTCGAACTGCGACTCCCAGTCGCCGTCGGTGACGAACAGCTGCCTCTCCTCGGGGTGCTGCTGGAGGACCCGACGGAACCAGTGGTGCTCCATCTGGGCCAGGTGCCGGACCAGCCCGAGCAGGCTGAGCGTGCTGGGCGGGACGGCCCTGCGGGCGAGCTGCTCGGCGTCGAGATCGGCGGTCTTCCGCTCGACCGCGGCGCGGAAGTCCGCCAGCCAGGTCCGGAGGGTCGCGAGCTCGCTCACTGCGCGGCCCGTCCGTCGATGGGGTGGTCACCGTTCGGCTCCCAGATGCCGCTCATGGGGCTAGCCGACCATGTGCTGCGCGAACGCCGCAATCCGATTCGCCCGCGGGCCGCGCCCCGCCGTACGATCAGGGCACAGGCGTTCGAGCCGTCATCAGCGGCGAGCCTCCGGAAGAACGGCCTCGACGAGCTCCACTGGCGACGAGACCCAGTAGACCCGGACGGGTAGGCCCGTCACAGCCGTGAACGAGTGGCTGGTCTCGACACGCTCGACCACCGAGGCCGGCAAGCGAGGTGGTACCGCGGCTCCCGGGTCGTCCTCGTCGAGATCGACCCGACGAGACGCAGGAGCCCCGATGACCTACCCGAAGCACGACTCCGGCAGCGTGCCCTCGAGCCCGCGCTTCCCCGAGGTCGAGGAGCGGGTGCTCGACTACTGGAAGTCCGACGGCACCTTCCAGGCCAGCATCGACCAGCGCGACCCGGGTGAGAACGGCTCGAACGAGTTCGTCTTCTACGACGGTCCTCCGTTCGCCAACGGGCTGCCGCACTACGGCCACCTGCTGACCGGCTACGTCAAGGACCTCATCCCGCGCTTCCAGACGATGCGCGGCAAGCGCGTCGAGCGCCGCTTCGGCTGGGACACCCACGGGCTGCCGGCCGAGCTGGAGGCGATGCGCCAGAAGGGCATCAAGACCACCGACGAGATCCTCGAGCTGGGCATCGAGACGTTCAACGACGCCTGCCGGTCCTCGGTGCTGATGTACACCGACGAGTGGCGCGAGTACGTCACCCGCCAGGCGCGCTGGGTCGACTTCGACAACGACTACAAGACCATGAACCCCGACTACATGGAGTCGGTGATCTGGGCCTTCAAGCAGCTGCACGAGAAGGGCTGGGTCTACGAGGGCTTCCGGGTGCTGCCCTACTGCTGGAACGACGAGACGCCGCTGTCGAACCACGAGCTGCGGATGGACGACGACGTCTACCAGAACCGCCAGGACCCGGCCGTCACGGTCGGCTACGAGGTCACCACCCCCGGCGAGCTCGCCGGCGTCAAGCTGCTCGTCTGGACGACCACCCCCTGGACCCTGACCAGCAACCTGGCCGTGATGGTCGGCGAGGACATCGACTACGTCGTCGTGACGGTCGACGAGACGCGCTACCTGCTGGCCGAGGCCCGGCTCGCGTCGTACGCCCGCGAGCTCGGCGACGAGCCGACCGTGACCTGGCGCGGCGTCGGTGCGGACCTGGTCGGCCTGACCTACACCCCGCCGTTCTCCTACTACCTCGGCCACGAGCGGGCCTTCCGCGTGGTGCCCGCCGACATCGTCACCACCACGGACGGCACGGGCCTGGTGCACACCGCCGGCGCCTTCGGTGAGGACGACAAGGTCGTCACCGACCGCGAGGGCATCGAGCCGGTGATGCCGGTGGGCAAGGACGGGCGGTTCACGCACCCCGTCGTCGAGTACGAAGGCATGCAGGTCTTCGACGCCAACCTGCACATCATCGACCACCTCAAGGCCGCCACCGCCGGCTCCGGCGAGACCGGCTCGGTCACGCCCGGCACGGTGCTGCTGCGCCGCGAGACCTACGACCACAGCTACCCGCACTGCTGGCGCTGCCGCGAGCCCCTGATCTACAAGGGCGTCTCGTCGTGGTTCGTCGAGGTCACCGCGATCAAGGAGCGGATGCTCGAGCTCAACCAGCAGATCAACTGGGTCCCGGACCACATCCAGGACGGGCAGTTCGGCCGGTGGCTGGAGAACGCCCG
>JBAWHI010000023.1:0-6979 GCA_049593675.1 Nocardioides sp. | reverse complement strand
GCCGAGGGCACCAACCCGCCCGCGGACCTCAACGGTGACGCCGACTACCGGCGCCACCTCGCGACGGTGCTGACCCGCCGCGCCGTGCTCAGCGCCGCAGGAGCCGCCTGATGGACCTGACCCACCGGTTCACCGTCCCGACCTCGGTCGAGGAGACCTGGGCGCACTTCCAGGACATCGCCTCGGTCGCCGAGTGCTTCCCGGGCGCCACGGTCACCTCCGCCGAGGGCGACACCTTCGCGGGGTCGGTGAAGGTCAAGCTCGGTCCGATCGCGTTGGTCTACAACGGTTCCGGCACCTTCGTGGAGAAGGACGAGGCAGCGCACCGGTTCGTGGTCGACGCCAAGGGCAAGGACAAGCGGGGCAACGGCACCGCCGGGGCCAAGGTCGTCCTCACGATGACGCCGTCCGGCACTGCTACCGACGTCGAGGTCGTCACCGACCTGGCGATCACCGGCAAGCCCGCCCAGTTCGGCCGCGGCGTGATGCAGGACGTCTCCGACAAGCTCCTCGGGCAGTTCGTCAGCTGCCTCGAGGAGCGGCTGTCGGGCCCGTCCGCGGGGGCCGACTCCGACGAACCGGCGGACACCGCGCCGGTGGAGACATCGGCCGAGGCTCCGGTCGCGACATCGGACGGTACGCCGGCGGCCGCTGCCGTGGCGCAGCCGCCCGCTCCCCGGCACCTGGCCGACCCACCGCCGGTGCGGGCGCAGCCGGCCGCCGACGACTCGATCGACCTGGGTGCGGCGGTGCTGCCGGTGCTCGCGAAGACCTACTGGAAGCCGGTGGCAGGCGCCCTCGGCGTCGTACTGCTGCTGTGGTGGCTGGTCAGTCGGTCGCGGCGCTGATCGTCTTCGCCGACGACGACGAGAGCTCGCCCGGGTCATCGACCTGCCGGGCGCGCACGCCGTTGACCTCAGGCGTCAGCTGCGGCTCCAGCCGGAGCACCGAGATCGCGGCGCAGAGCACGCACCCGACCACGAGCGAGCCGATGTAGACGGCCCCGAGGTCGTGGGCGACCAGGAAGCCCGCGACCGGCGGGGCGATGATCGCGGCGAGCTGGAACGTTCCGGAGCTCAGCGCGTTGTAGCGCCCGCGCAGGTGGTCGGGTGCGAGCTCGTTGACCAGTGCCGGGATGGTGGGCTGGAGCATGGTCTCGCCGAACGCGAACACCGACGCGCAGGCGGCGACCAGGAGGGTGGCCCCGACGGTGCCGGACACGAAGCCGGTCATGCCGAGCAGCAGCCACGCCCCCGCCCAGACGAAGCCCATCACCGCGATCACGCGGGTGCGCCGACGGCCCTCGATGCGCTGGAGCACGAAGAGCTGCAGCACCACGATCACCAGCGTGTTCGCTGCGAACGCCAGGCCCAGGCCCCGGGTGGAGACCTCGCCGACGGCGCGCGCGAAGGCGGGCATGCCGGCGTTGAGCTGGGAGTAGCCCACGTAGGAGGACACGAAGCCCAGCAGCATCAGGGACCCGACCGCGGGTCGGCGGGCGACGGCGAGGTAGCTGACCTTCTCGACCGGCAGGTCGGGGTGGGGCGCGGGTCGCCCGGCGATGTGGCGCAGCGGCACCGCCATCAGGAACAGGGCGGGCAGGTAGCTCACCGCGTCGGCGAGGTAGATGGCCTGGAACGTCGCCACCTGCGCGACGTCGACGAGCAGGCCCCCGACGATGCCACCGATCCCGATGCCGAGGTTGAGCAGCGTGAAGTTCACCCCGAAGTAGCGCTGGCGCAGCTCGACGGGCACCACGGTCGCGACCAGCGTCTGGAAGCCGGGCCAGGTGACCCCGAAGCCGATCCCCGACAGCAGCAGGGCGGTCGCGGCCATCCACTCCGTCGAGGCGAACGCGAGGGTCGTGTTCGACGCCACCTGGAGCACGAGTGCGCCCATCAGGATCCGTCGGGCGCCGAACCGGTCGATCGCCGAGCCACCCGGGCCCACGACCAGGAAGCCCACCAGGGGCGGGAGGGCGAGCAGAAGACCCACGTGGCTGAGCGAGATCTCGCGCACCTCGTGGAGGTAGACGACGTGGAAGGGCAGCACCAGACCGGTCCCGATGAACTCGAAGACCACGACCGAGAGCAGCAGCTTGCCCTCGCGCGGCAGGTCGTGCCAGAACGAGGTGAGCGTGGGCTTCGGGGCGGGCTGCGATGTCATCAGGTCCAGTCAACCAAGGGGGTCCGACGGTCCGCACGCGGGTTTCCGACGTGGGCCCGGCCGGGACGTCATACGGGTGGTGCAAGGGGACACACTGTCCGTATGACGTCCGGCGTGGGCCCGGGCCCGGGACGTCATACGGATGGTGCAAGGGGACACACTGTCCGTATGACGTCCGGCGCGGCGGCGGGGGCGGGGTGCCTCAGAACACGTGGAGCGGCCGGAACTGCACCGAGATCCGCGGCCCGGCGTGTGCGGCCTTGGGGACGGCGTGCTCCCAGGTGCGCTGGCAGGAGCCGCCCATCACGAGCAGGTCGCCGTGGCCCATCTCGACCGAGAGGGACGCGCCGCCGAGGCGGGGGCGCAGCGCCAGGCGTCGCGGGTCGCCGAGCGAGACGATCGCGACCATCGTGTCCTGGGTCCTGCCGCGCCCGATCGTGTCGCCGTGCCAGGCGACGCTGTCGCGCCCGTCGCGGTAGTAGCAGCAGCCGGCGCTCACGAACGGCTCGCCCAGCTCGGGCCGGTAGTGGGCCGAGAGTGCGCCGCGGGCCCGGGCGAGGGTCGGGTGGGGGAGCGGCTCGCCGGCGCCGTACGTGTGCAGCAGGCGGGGTACGTCGACCTCGCGGTCATACATCTGGCGACGCTCGGCCCGCCACGGCACGTCGGCCACCAACGCCGCGAAGACGGCGTCGGGCTCGGGGAGCCAGCTGCGGCAGACGTCCAGCCACGCGCCCCGGCTGAGGATCCGCCGCTCGAGCCCGTCGAAGGCCGGCGCCTCGGCGGGCGGCGCCTCGAACAGCGAGCCCTGGAAGTCCATGGGAGCACTCTACGCGATGATCGAACAGATGTTCGATGAGTCCTGGCCGAGACTCGCGGCCCGGCGGTGCTGGTCCGGCTGTCACTCGGGGTGCGAGGATGCACTCGCGCACGACCGAGGAGGATCCCCATGGCTGCGAACGAGAGTCCCTCCGGATCGTCGACCGGACCCGACTGGCGCGAGCTGGTGGCCGTCGTGCTGCTGTCCGTCACCGCGATCGTGACGGCCTGGAGCGGGTTCCAGGCGAGCAAGTGGGGTGGTGCGATGTCCATCTCGTTCTCGCAGGCCTCGACCGCCCGGCTGGAGGCGGCCCGGCTGGAGGGTGATGCCAACCGCAAGCTCACGGTCCAGGTCTCGCTGTTCACCCAGTGGCTGCAGGCCTACCAGGACGACGACGCGGAGCTCGCGGACTTCCTGGAGACACGGTTCCCCGAGCCCCTGGCCACGACCTTCCCGCTGTGGGCCGAGACGCAGCCCCTGAAGAACGCGGACGCCCCGTCGACGCCGTTCGAGATGGAGGAGTACGTCGTCCCCGAGCTGGTGGCCGCCGCGGACGCCGATGCCCGCGCGGACGCGAAGTTCGACGAGGCGCTGGAGAACAACCAGCGCGGCGACAACTACACGGTGCTGACGGTGGCGTTCGCCACCGTGCTCTTCTTCGGCGCGATCTCCGGTCGGATGCGCAACCCGCGGGCGCAGTGGACGATGCTGGTGCTCGGCTGCATCGGCTTCGTGGCCGCCTCCTCGCTGCTGATCGCCTACCCCAAGCTCGTCTGACGCCGCCTGTCGCGCGCCGCGCCTGCGGGCTGGGTGCCTACTCGCTCGAGATGGCATCCAGCACGTTGAGGCGCGAGGCGCGGATGGCGGGGAGGACCGCAGCGAGGACGCCGACCACGACCGAGATCGCGAGGAAGACGACCAGCTGGCCCAGGGGCAGCCCGAGGCTGGTCAGGTCGTCCTTGAGCGACTGGCGCAGCAGGACCCCGATCAGGACCCCGAGCGCCATGCCCAGCACCGCCCCGAGCACGGCGATCGCGACCGACTCCAGCGTGATCATCCGCCGCAGTCGCGAGCGGCTCATCCCGATGGCTCGCAGCAGACCGATCTCGCGGGTCCGCTCGATGACGGAGAGCCCGAGGGTGTTCACGATGCCGATCACGGCGATCACGATCGCCAGTGCGAGCAGGCCGTAGATCATGTACAGCAGCTGGTTGACCTGGCCGCGGATGGAGTCGGAGAACTCCTGCTTGTCGTAGACGGCGACGATCGGCGTCGACTCGGCAGCGGCGTCCAGTGCCTCACCGACCGCCTCTGGGTCGGCCCCCGGCTCCAGGTCGATGCTCAGCGCGGTGTCCTGGCGCGGGACGCCCGCCTCGGCGAGGAGGTCGATGGGGATGCTCACCTCGCCGGTGGTCTCGCTGGCCTCGACCACTCCGGCCACCTCGAGGTCGAGGGTCTCGCCGGCGACGAAGACCAGACTCAGCGGGGAGCCGACCGTCAGGTCGTGGTCCTCGGCGAAGTCGGTGCTCACCAGCGCCTCGTCGCCCTCCAGCTCCTGACGACCGTCGACGACCTCGAGGTCGTAGATCTCGTCGTAGGCCGCATCGTTGCCGGAGACGAAGACCGTCTCGTCGCCCACCTGAGCCGGGGTCCACTGCTGGCGGCTCAGTACGGCCACGCCCGGCACCTCGGCCAGGTCGTCGCCGACCGTGGTGGAGAAGGGGAGGAAGTTGGTGCTCTGGACCAGGAAGTCGGAGGTGAACTCCTCGTCGACGACGTCGTCCACGGATGCGTTCAGCGACGCGGCGAGCACCCCGATGACGGAGACGAGCGCGAGCCCGATCATCAGTGCCGACGCGGTCGCTCCCGTCCGCCGCGGATCCCGCAGCGCGTTCTCACCGGCGAGGCGGCCGGTGGTGCCGAACAGCCTTCCGAACAGGCCGCGACACAAGACCAGGACCGGATGGCCGAGCACGGAGCTGATCGCGGCGGCGGTCAGGATCCAGATCGCCGCGGCGATGCCGATCCACAGTGCGTCCGGTCCGGGGCCGCCGACGACGCCGACCACCGCGAGCACGGCGCCGATCGCCATCAGGACGCCGCCGATGATCGTGCGCCGGCGCAGCGAGCCGCGCACCGGGGTGGCGTCGGCGCGCATCGCCGCGACGGGCGCGACCTTCCCGGCGCGTCGCGCCGGCAGATAGGCGGCGACCAGGGTCACTCCGATCCCGACGGCGTAGCTCACCAGGATCGCCGGGAGGCCCAGGGTCAGCGCGTCTCCAGCGATGTCGAGGCCGACGGCTCGGAACAGGGCCGCCAGGCCCCGGGCCAGCAGCCACCCCAGCGCGATGCCGATGGTCGCGGCCACGGCCGACATCACGGTCGCCTCGAGCAGCACCGACGAGGTCACCTGCCGCCGGGCGGCGCCCAGGGCCCGCAGCAGCGCCAGCTCCCGGCTGCGCTGGGCCACCAGGATCGTGAAGGTGTTGACGATGATGAAGCCGCCGACGATCACCGCGATGATCGCGAAGACCAGCAAGAAGGTGGAGATGACGTCCAGGAACTGGCCGACGGCGTCCTGGGACTCCTCCGCGACCTGGTCGCCGGTGACCGCCTCGAAGCCCTCGGGTGCGACCGTGTCGGCGGCCGCGGCGAGCTCCTCCTGGGTGACCCCCTCGGTCGCGGTCAGCGAGATCTGGTGGAACTCGTTCGCCCCGCCCAGGAAGAGGTCCTGGGCACCCTGGGTGCTGAACACCAGCAGCGTGGCCCCGGCCGTGCCGCCGCCGTTGAACTCGGCGGTGCCGACCAGCGTCGCCGTCTGCTCGGACTCGCCGAACGGCGCCAGCAGGAGGACCTCGTCGCCCAGCTCGTAGTCGCCGTTCTCGGCGGCCGCCTCGTCGAGCACGATCTCGTCGTCGGCGGTGGGCCAGTCGCCGCTGCGCAGCAGCATCGGCGGTTCGCCGGCCATGTTGGGCGCCCCGTTGTAGTTGAAGGCGAGGGTCGGTGCGCCGGTGCCACCGACCAGCGTGCCGTCCGAGGCGAGCAGGCTCATCCCGATGCCGATCACGTCGCCGTCGGCCCGCTCGACCTCCGGGAGGGTCTCGAGCTCGTCGACGAGCTCGGGGGAGAGGGTCCGGGTGGTCTGTGCCGGGCCGGCCTCGAAGGAGGCCGTCTGCTCGGCGCGCAGGACCCCGTCGGGGGTCGAGCTGTTGATGATGCCGTCGAAGGTGGTCGACAGGCCGTTGCTGAAGACGAGGACGCCGGAGAGGAACGCCACGCCCAGCACGATGGCCAGGCCGCTCATCAGCAGCCGCACCTTGCGGGCCAGCAGGTTGCGCAGGGTCAGCTTGAACACGCCGCGTCCCCTCAGGCCTGGGTCGGCCGGGCCGCGGCCAGGTCCTGCAGGCGGGTCATGTGCTCGAGGATCTGCTCACGCTGCGGCTGCTGGATCTCGTCGACGACCAGTCCGTCGGCCAGGAACACGACCCGGTCGCAGTAGGACGCAGCGACCGCGTCGTGGGTGACCATCACCACCGTCTGGGCGAAGTCGTCGACGCTGCGACGCAGGAACGCGAGCACCTCGGCGCCTGACGTGCTGTCCAGGTTGCCGGTGGGCTCGTCGGCGAAGACGATCGAGGGCTTGCTGGCCAGTGCTCGGGCGCAGGCCACGCGCTGCTGCTGACCGCCGGAGAGCTCCCCGGGGCGGTGGCTGAGCCGATCACGGAGCCCGACGGCCTCGACCACGGTGTCGAGCCACTCCTGCTCGGGCTTGCGGCCGGCCAGGTTGAGCGGGAGCAGGATGTTCTCGAGCGCGGTCAGTGTCGGGATCAGGTTGAACGCCTGGAAGACGAACCCGATCCGTTCCCGGCGCAGCGCCGTCAGCTCCTTGTCCTTGAGCCTGCCCAGGTCGGTCCCGTCCACCTCGACCCCACCCGAGGAGGGGGTGTCGAGCGCCGCCATGCAGTGCATCAAGGTGGACTTGCCGGACCCGGAGGG
>JBAWHI010000022.1:0-4256 GCA_049593675.1 Nocardioides sp. | reverse complement strand
GGCGCTGGCGGCGCTCGGACGTCTACCACCGGCTGATCGGCCTGGACCGGCGGACCGGTTTCATCGACTGGGTGGACCGGCGCCAGGGCAAGCCGATGCGCGAGCGGGTCATCCAGGACATCGAGGTGCCGGTCGACCGGCTCCCTGAGTTCCTCGAGTGGTTCGACGAGGCGGTCGGGATGCGACCGGTGTGGCTGTGCCCCTGCAAGGCGAAGCGGGACTGGCCGACCTACCCGCTCGAGGCTGACGAGCTCTACGTGAACGTGGGCTTCTGGGGCACGGTGCACGTCGGTCCCGACGCCGCCGATGGGCCGCTCAACCGTGCCATCGAGGCCAAGGTGCACGAGCTCGGCGGCCACAAGTCGCTCTACAGCGAGGCGTTCTACGACCGCGAGACCTTCGACCGGCTCTACGACGGCGACAACCTGGCTGCCGTGAAGGCCGCCTACGACCCCGACAGCCGGCTGACCAACCTCTACGACAAGGCGGTGCGGAGACAGTGAGCAAGACCTACACCATCGGACAGGCGGTCGAGGCCCTGCTGCGCGACGGGATGCCGGTGCGCTTCACGGCCTACGACGGCAGCACCGCAGGCCCGAGGGACGCCGAGTTCGGGCTGAACCTGCTCAACGAGCGGGGACTCGCCTACATCATGACGGCCCCCGGCGATCTCGGTCTGGCGCGCGCCTACGCCGCCGGCGACCTCGAGCTGGTCGGGGTCCACCCGGGCGACCCCTACGACGCCTTCAGCCTGCTGATGAACCACACCAAGTTCCGCACGCCGTCCCCCGGCGAGGCGCTGGCGATGGTGCGCAGCCTCGGCTTCTCCCACCTGCGGCCGCCGCCTCCTCCGCCCCAGGAGCACCTGCCCCGTTGGCGACGCGCCGTCGAGGGTCTGCGGCACTCGCTGCAGCGCGACGCCGAGGTGATCCACCACCACTACGACGTCTCGAACACCTTCTACGAGTATGTGCTCGGACCGTCGATGACCTACACCTGCGCCGTCTTCCCGACCGAGGACGCGACGCTGGAGGAGGCGCAGGCCCACAAGTACGACCTGATCGCGCGCAAGCTTGGCCTCCAGCCCGGGCAGCGACTGCTCGACCTGGGGTGCGGCTGGGGCGGGATGGTCCGTCACGCCGCACGGGAGTACGGCGTGCACGCACTGGGCGTCACGCTCTCCCGCGAGCAGGCGTCCTGGGCGCAGCAGCGGATCAAGGAGGACGGGCTCGACCACCTCGCCGAGGTCCGGTTCATGGATTACCGCCAGGTGGAGGAGTCGGGCTTCGACGCCATCTCCTCGATCGGCCTGACCGAACACATCGGGGTCAAGAACTACCCGTCGTACTTCGGCTGGATCCGTGACCACCTCAAGCCGCAGGGCCGGCTCCTCAACCACTGCATCACCCGCTACGACAACCGGCCGCGCGCCACCGGGGCGTTCATCGACCGCTACGTCTTCCCGGACGGCGAGCTGATCGGCTCGGGCACCATCGTCTCGGCCGTGCAGGACGCCGGGCTCGAGGTGCAGCACGAGGAGAACATCCGGGTCCACTACGCCAAGACGCTCGCCGGCTGGTGCCGCAACCTCCGGGACAACTGGGACGCCTGCGTCGCCGAGGTCGGTGAGGGCACGGCACGGGTCTGGGGGCTGTACATGGCCGGATCGCGGCTCGGCTTCGAGCGCAACGAGATCCAGCTCCACCACGTGCTCGCGACGAAGACCGACGAGACGGGGAACAGCGGCTACCCGCTCCGCCACACGTTCTGAGCACCGATAGCCTCATGCGGTGAGCACGAGAGCCCAGCAGTACGAAGCGCAGGTGCTGCGCCGTGAACGGCTGTCGGAGCATCTCGTGCGGCTCGTGCTCGGCGGTCCCGGGCTCGCGGCGTTCGAGAGCACCGGCGTCCCGGACGAGTGGGTCGGTCTGGTGGTCCCCGGCCAGTTCCAGAGTCGCTACTACACGGTGCGGTCCTGGTCGGGTGGCGAGCTCGTGCTCGACGTGGTCGTTCACGAGGTCGGGCTGGTCACCGAGTGGGCTGCCCGCGAGGGCGCCGACTCGTGCCTGGGGGAGAGCGTCACGATCACCGAGCCCAAGGGCTCGTTCGCGATGCCCCCGGAGGCCGGGTGGCTGCTGCTCGTGGGTGATCTCACTGCGATGCCGGCGATGGCGCGCATCGCATCGGTGGTCGACAGGCCGACCCGGATCTGGGCGGAGGTGCCCGACGACCTCGCCGGCTACCTTCCCGACACCGCCGAGGTCACGTGGCTGACGCCGCCCGGCGGAGCGCAGAGCGACCTCGCGACCGTGGTCGAGTCGATCGACTGGCCGGCGGGCGAGGGCTACTTCTGGATGGCCGGCGAGTCGGCGCAGATGCGGGCGATCCGCAAGCACCTGATGCGCGAGCGCCGGCTGCTGTCCACGGCGTACGACGTCATGGGCTACTGGCGCGGGGTCGCCCAGCGCCAGCCGCGGGCCGTCGACCCAGGTCCGATCTATCGGGCCGGCAAGGCAGCGGGCAAGACCGACGAGCAGATCTGGGCCGAGTACGACGAGGCGAGGGAATCATGACGGAGACCGCACACAGGAGTGGGTTCGTGTCGTTCGTCGGCCGTCCCAACGCCGGCAAGTCGACGCTGACCAACGCTCTGGTCGGCAGCAAGGTGGTGATCACCTCCGACAAGCCCCAGACCACCCGCACGGTCGTCCGCGGCATCGTGCACCGCGACGACGCGCAGCTGATCCTCGTGGACACCCCCGGGCTGCACCGGCCGCGGACCCTGCTCGGCGAGCGGCTCAACGACCTCGTGAAGACGACCCTCGCGGAGGTCGACGTGGTGGCGGTCTGCCTGCCCGCCAACGAGAAGGTCGGGCCCGGGGATCGGTTCATCGTCAACGAGATGGCGAAGGTCAAGCGGACCAAGAAGGTCGCGATCGCCACCAAGACCGACCTCGCGACGTCGGAGCAGATCGGCGAGCACCTGCTCGCGATCCAGCGGCTCGGCGAGGAGACCGGCATCGAGTGGGCCGAGATCGTGCCCGTCTCGGCGAAGTCCGGTGACCAGGTGGCACTGTTGGCCGACCTGCTGGTCGGGCTCCTGCCCGAGGGTCCGCAGCTCTATCCCGACGGCGACCTCTCCGATGCACCCGAGGAGATCCTGGCCGCTGAGCTGATCCGCGAGGCCGCCCTGTCCGGGCTGCGCGACGAGCTCCCGCACTCGGTGGCGGTGGTCGTGGAGGAGATGGGCCTGCGTGCGGACCGTCCCGACGACAAGCCGCTGCTCGACATCCATGCCTTCGTCTACGTCGAGCGCGACTCGCAGAAGGGCATCCTCATCGGCCCGAAGGGCGCCCGGCTCAAGACCATCGGGACCGAGTCCCGCAAGCAGATCGAGGCGCTTCTCGGCACGCCGGTCTACCTCGACCTGCGGGTCAAGGTCGCCAAGGACTGGCAGCGCGACCCACGTCAGCTCAGGAAGCTGGGATTCTGATGACCCGACCCGCCCCCGTCCAGGCCTGGCACACGGTCGCCGAGTCCCGGGACCCCTCCGGCCTCGCCGACCTGCTCGCCGACGACGTCGTCTTCCGCTCGCCGGCCGTGCACACGCCGCAGGAGGGCAAGGCCCTGACGACGGCGTACCTCTCCGCCGCCGTCGTCGTCCTCGGCCCGACACTCACCTACGTCCGTGAGTGGTACGCCGACGGCTCGGCCGTGCTCGAGTTCGAGGCCGAGCTCGACGGCTTGACCGTGCACGGCGTCGACATGCTCACCTGGGGCAGCGACGGTCGCCTCACCGACTTCACGGTCATGGTGCGCCCGTTCAAGGGGCTGCAGAAGCTGATCGAGCTGATGGCGGCCGAGCTGACCCGCTAACCGAGCACCGCCTGGTGGTCGAGCCCGGTCCTGGTGGTCGAGCGCGGTCCTGGTGGTCGAGCCTGTCGAGACCCCCGCAGTCGGCGTACGGCGCGGTCCTGGTGGTCGAGCGCGGTCCTGGTGGTCGAGCTTGTCGAGACCCCCGCAGTCGACGCATCGCGGTGGGGTGCTGGGGTCTCGACGGGCGTTCAGGCGCCGGGGCGCCTTCTCTGCTCGACCGGCGGTGGACCTGGTGGTCGAGCTTGTCGAGACCCCTGCGGTCGACGTAGGGCGGTGGGGTGCGGGGGTCTCGACGGGCGTTCAGGCGCCGGGGCGCCTCCTCTGCTCGACCGGCGGTGGTCCTGGTGGTCGAGCTTGTCGAGACCCCTGCGGTCGACGTA
>JBAWHI010000021.1:0-1746 GCA_049593675.1 Nocardioides sp. | reverse complement strand
ACGCCATCGTGGTGTTCATGTGCGTCGAGCTGATGCTCAACGCCACGAACCTCGCGCTGGTCGCGTTCGCCAAGCAGCACGGCAACCTCGACGGCCAGATCGCCGCCTTCTTCGTGATGGTGGTGGCTGCTGCCGAGGTCGTCGTCGGGCTCGCGATCATCATGACCATCTTCCGCACCCGTCGCTCGGCCTCGGTCGACGACGCCAGCCTCCTCAAGTACTAGGAGACGGCCCCGATGTACCCACTTTCCGAGGGCGGCGCCATCCCGGTCGTCGACCCGACCGCGGCCGACGGGGTGTTCTCCCTGCTCTGGCTGGTGATCGCGCTTCCGCTCGCCGGCGCCGCGATCCTCCTGATCGGCGGCCGCTACACCGACAAGTGGGGTCACCTTCTCGGGACCGCCCTGCCGCTCGGCTCGTTCGCGATCTCGGTCGCCATGTTCGTCGGTCTCCTCGGCCGCGCCGATGACGACCGCCAGGTCGCTCAGCACCTCTACACCTGGTTCGAGACCGGCCACCTCAACGTCGGCATGGACCTCCTCCTCGACCCGTTGTCGGTGCTGTTCCTGCTGCTCATCACGGGTGTCGGCTCGCTGATCCACATCTACTCGATCGGCTACATGGCGCACGACCCGCGCCGCCGCCGGTTCTTCGGCTACCTCAACCTGTTCGTCGCCGCGATGCTGATGCTGGTGCTCGCGGAGAACTACCTGGTGCTGTTCCTCGGCTGGGAGGGCGTCGGCCTGGCGTCCTACCTCCTGATCAGCTTCTGGCAGCACAAGCCGTCGGCCGCTGCCGCCGGCAAGAAGGCCTTCGTGATCAACCGCGTCGGCGACATGGGGCTGTCGCTGGCGATCATGATGTTCTTCGTCCTGTTCGGCACCACCAGCTTCACCGGCATCAGCGAGATGGCGAGCGGCGCCTCGGAGACCCAGCTGACCATCCTCGGACTGCTGCTCCTCGTCGGCGCCTGCGGCAAGTCCGCCCAGTTCCCGCTCCAGGCCTGGCTGCTGGACGCGATGGAGGGGCCGACCCCGGTGTCGGCCCTGATCCACGCGGCCACCATGGTCACCGCGGGCGTCTACCTCGTGGTCCGCTCCAACTTCGTCTTCGAGCTCGCTCCCGCCGCGCAGACCGCGGTCGTGATCGTGGCCACGGTGACGCTGCTCTGGGGCGCGATCATCGGCTCGGCCAAGGACGACATCAAGAAGACCCTCGCCGGCTCCACGATGAGCCAGATCGGCTACATGATGCTCGGCGCCGGTCTCGGTGTCGGTGGCTACGCGTTCGCGATCTTCCACCTGCTCACGCACGGCTTCTTCAAGGCCAACATGTTCCTCGGCGCCGGGTCGGTCATGCACGGCATGGACGACGACGTCGACATGCGCCACTACGGCGCCCTGCAGAAGGTCATGCCGGTCACGTTCGTGACCTTCGCGATGGGCTACCTCGCGATCATCGGCTTCCCCGGGTTCGCCGGCTTCTGGTCCAAGGACAAGATCATCGAGACCGCCCTGGCCCAGAACGCCCTCCTGGGCATCTGTGCGTTGCTGGGCGCGGGTGTGACCGGCTTCTACATGACCCGGTTGATGCTGATGACCTTCTTCGGTGAGAAGCGCTGGGAGAAGGACGTGCACCCGCACGAGTCGCCCAAGGTGATGACCATCCCGCTCGTCGTGCTCGCCGCGCTCTCGGTCCTCGGCGGCCTGATGCTGGCCGGCGGGTGGATCCAGGAGTGGCTGGCAC
>JBAWHI010000020.1:0-7663 GCA_049593675.1 Nocardioides sp. | reverse complement strand
GAGGTGCTGCTCATCAGCCCAGCATAGGGTTGACGGCGCAATGCGCCACAACCCAGGAGCAAGCCGATGACCAGCCCCGTCACTGAGCGGTTCCACGCGACCAACGGGCGGGTGAGCGGGTACATCGGCCTGGCGACCACGCTCGGGATCCTGGTCCTGGCCGTGCTGCCATGGGACGCGGGCCGTCCGTTGGGGGTGGCGATCCTCGCGCTGCTCGGCTCCCTGGTGGTGTGGGTGGTGATGCTGCGCCCGGCGCTCGGCGCGACCGAGCGGACCCTGGTGATGCGCGGGAGCTTCCGCACCGACGAGATCCCGCTCGGCGCGATCGAGCGGGTCGTGGTCGCGCAGGTGCTGGCGGTCACCGCCCGCGGCGTGCGCTACCTCACGCCGGTGGTCGGCTACACCGCGCGCCAGTCCCTGAAGGCGAAGCGTCGCAGCATGATCGACCGGGCGGACGGCGTGCGCGCCGCGCCCGCGAGCGATCGTGTCGCCACCGCCCAGAACGACTACCAGGTGTACGTCGAGCAGCGGATCCTCCAGCTCGCGAAGGAGGACGGGGAGCGGTTCGGCCCGACCGACGCCGCCGTCCGGCGCACCTATGCGTGGCCGGAGATCGCCGGGTTCGTCGTGCTCGTCGCCGCGTTCCTGGTCTGGTGGCTCGTGCTCTGAGCTCCGCTCAGATCCCGGCAGCCGTCCTGATCGCGTCGCGCAGCGCGTCGAGACGTCCGACGGCCGCGATCCGGGCGGCGTCGACGCCGTCCTCGGGGTGCACCGCGACGACCACCTCGAGGTAGCACTTCAGCTTGGGCTCGGTGCCGCTCGGTCTGACGATCACCCGGGCCCCGTCGGCGAGGCGGTAGCGCAACCCGTCGGTGGGGGGCAGGTCGGCGCTGCCCAGGGCGAGGTCGTCGACCCCCTCGACCTGGAGGCCGCCGAGCGAGGCAGGGGGAGTGGTGCGCAGCCGCTGCATCGCGGTCGCGATCTCGCCCAGGTCGGTGACCCGGACCGAGAGCTGGTCGGTGGCGTGCAGACCGTGTGCACGGGCGAGGTCGTCGAGCTGGTCGACCAGCGTGCGGCCCTCGGCCTTCAGTGCCGCGGCGATCTCGCACAGCAGCAGCAGGGCCGAGACGCCGTCCTTGTCCTTCACGTGCTCGGGGTCCACGCAGTAGCCGAGCGCCTCCTCGTAGCCGTAGGCGAGGTCGTCGACCCGGCTGATCCACTTGAAGCCGGTGAGCGTCTCGGCGTACGGCCGACCGGCCGCTGCCGCGAGCTTCCCGAGCAGGCTCGACGAGACGATGCTGCAGGCGTAGGTGCCGGGCTTGTCGCGCTCCAGCAAGGCGTGCGCGAGGAGTGCGCCGACCTCGTCGCCGCGCAGCATCCGCCATCCGTGGGGGCCCGGGACCGCAGCTGCGCAGCGGTCGGCGTCCGGGTCGTTCGCGACGACCAGGTCGGCGCCGCGGGCGTCGGCGAGCGCCATCGCCAGGTCCATCGCGCCCGGCTCCTCGGGGTTGGGGAACGCGACCGTCGGGAACTCGGGGTCCGGCAGCTCCTGCTCGCTCACCACCGCCGGTTCGCTGAAGCCGGCCGCCTCCAGGACTCGCAGCACGGTGGTGCCGCCGACCCCGTGCAGCGGCGTGTAGACCAGGCTCAGGTCGCGCGGGCCGTCGACGGCGAGGTCGGCGACGGTGTCGAGGTAGCGGTCCACGATCTCCTCGTCGAGGACCCGCCCCGACGTGCCGCGCGGGACGTCGGGGAGCGCGCCGACCGCAGCGATCCGGTCCGCGATCTCGGCGTCCGACGGCGACACGATCTGGCTGCCGTCGCCGAGGTAGACCTTGTAGCCGTTGTCCTGCGGCGGGTTGTGGCTGGCGGTCACCATCACGCCGGCGGCGCAGCCCAGCTCGCGGATCGCGAAGGCGAGGATCGGCGTGGGCAGCGGACGCGGCAGGACGTAGGCGGTGAACCCGGCGCCGGTCATCACCTCGGCGGTGTCGCGCGCGAACACGTCGGAGTTGTGCCGCGCGTCGTAGCCGATCACGACCGAGCCGCGCTCGTGCCCGGTGTCGCGCAGGTACGCCGCGAGGCCGGCCGCGGCGCGGGTCACGACGACCCGGTTCATCCGGTTCGGGCCGGCGCCCAGGGCTCCGCGCAGACCGGCGGTGCCGAACTCGAGCGTGCCGGAGAACCGGTCGGCGAGGCCGGCCACGGCGTCCGCGGCCCCGTCCTTCTCGACCTGCGCGACGGCCGCCTCGAGCTCGGCGCGGGTCTGCGGGTCGGGGTCCTCGGCCATCCAGGCCCGGGCGGACTCGAGGAGGGTGCTCACATCGGCGCTCGTCATGGAGGGCACCATACGAGGGTGCGGGCCACCTATGCGTTTTCCGGGAGCTGGACGGTGCCGGCGCCGCTCGAGGCGGTGCACGGCGCGCTCGTGGACCTCGAGCGCTACCCCGACTGGTGGCCGCAGGTGGTCGCTGTCGCCTCGCTCGGCCCCGACGACGCCCGGGTGCTGTGCCGGTCGACCCTGCCCTACACGCTCGACCTGGTGCTGCACGCGGTCGACCGCTCGCCCGAGCGGCTGGAGGTGGCCGTGGCCGGTGACCTGTCCGGGTCGGTGCGCTTCGGTCTGACTCCCACCGACAGTGGGACGCGCCTCGACCTCGACCAGGAGGTCGTCGTGGGCGGGCTGCTCGCCGCAGTCTCGGGCCTGGCCCGCCCGGTGCTCCGGTGGAACCACCAGCGGATGATGGCGGGCTGCGTCGACGGCCTGCGGGCGTGGCTCAGGTAGCGAGCGCTCGCTCGATGTCGCCGGCGATCTTCTCCGGCTTGGTCGTCGGTCCGTAGCGACCGAGCACCCGGCCGTCCTTGCCGACCAGGAACTTGGTGAAGTTCCACTTGATCCTCGACCCGAGCAGGCCCCCCTTCTCCGAGCGGAGGTGCTGGAAGACCGGGTGTGCGTCGGGGCCGTTCACCTCGACCTTCGAGTACAGCGGGAAGGTCACCCCGAAGTTCTTCTCGCAGAAGCCGGAGATCTCCTCGTCGCTGCCCGGCTCCTGGCCGCCGAACTGGTCGCACGGGAAGCCGAGGACGGCGAAGCCCCGCTCGGCGTAGGTGTCGTGCAGGGACTGCAGTCCCTGGTACTGCGGGGTGAAGCCGCACTGCGACGCGGTGTTGACCACGAGCAGGACCTGGCCGTCGTAGGTCGCGAGGTCCTGGTCCTGCCCGTCGATGGTGCGGGCGGACAGGTCGTGAAGGGTGGTCATCGGTGCTCCCACTTTGCCGGTGTCGTCGGAGGGCTCGGGTCCGGGCCCGGGGGGATCCGGAGTGGCGGCCCTTCCGGATGGGTGTCGGCGCCCGGACCCCGATCCTCCCCGCCGATGCTCGGCACGAGGAGCCCGGGGTCCGGGCAGGCCGACTCAGGCGTCGATGCTGCTCATGTCGCCGTACCGGGCACCGTGCACCGCGCCCCGCGGGACGGCCCGCTCGAGCGCCGCCAGGTCGTCGGCGGTCAGGGTGACGGCCGCGGCACCGACGTTCTCCTCGAGGTAGGCCACGCGCTTGGTGCCCGGGATCGGCGCGACGTCGTCGCCCTGGGCGAGCACCCACGCGAGCGCGAGCTGCCCGGGGGTGCAGTCCAGCTGCGCGGCGAGCGTCCGCACCTCGTCGACCAGGCGCAGGTTGGTGCGCAGCCCCTCGCCGTTGAGGCGCGGGAAGTACGCCGAGCGCCGCGAGTCGTGCTCGTCGAGCGAGTCCTCGGAGGTGATGGCGCCGGTGAGGATGCCGCGTCCGAGCGGGCTGTAGGGCACCAGCCCGATGCCGAGCTCGCGCAGCGTCGGCAGGATCTCGTCCTCGAGGTCGCGGGTGAAGAGGGAGTACTCCGTCTGCAGTGCGGTGATCGGGTGCACCGCGTGGGCGCGGCGGATCGTCTCCGGGGATGCCTCGGACAGGCCGAGGTGGAGGACCTTGCCGCTCTCGACGAGCTCCTTCATCGCGCCGACGGTCTCCTCGATCGGGACCGTCTTGTCGACGCGGTGCTGGTAGTAGAGGTCGAGGTGATCGACGCCGAGCCGCTGGAGGGAGGCGTCACAGGCGGCCCGGACGTACTCCGGCCGGCCATTGATGCCGACGCGGGTGCCGTCGGGACGGCGCTCGTTGCCGAACTTGGTCGCGAGCTGCACCTCGTCGCGCCGACCGGAGATGGCGGCGCCGACCAGCCGCTCGTTGGTGAAGGGGCCGTACATGTCGGCGGTGTCGAGGAAACTCACCCCGAGGTCGAGAGCTCGGTGGATGGTCGCGATCGCGGCGGTCTCGTCGCTGGTGCCGTAGAACTCCGACATCCCCATGCAGCCGAGGCCGAGGGCGGAGACGGTGAGCGGGGACGTGGTGCCGAGGGTGCGGTTCTGGAGGGTCATGTCGACCACTCAAGCGGTTCGAGCGCGCTCCAGGTCAAGGCCGCGGCTGTGGATCTTGTCCTCGTAGATACCGATCTTGGCGTCGATCGCCCCGAGGTGCTCCTGCACCTCCGCGAGCTGGGCGAGCACCAGCTGGCGGTGGGCGCGCAGCAGGTCGAGCCGCTCCTGCTCGTTGCCGTCGCCCGAGCGCACCAGGTCGGCGTAGCGGCGCACGTCGCGGATCGGCATGCCGGTGCCACGAAGCCGGGTGAGGAGCTCGATCCAGCGCAGGTCGGCGTCGGAGTATCGACGGTGGCCCGACGAGGACCGGCCGACCGGCCGGAGCATCAGCCCGTCACTCTCGTAGTAGCGCAGGGTGTCCGGCGTCAGGCCGGTTCGCTGCGCGGCCTCGGCGATGCTGAGTCCGGGCTCGGGGGTGCTCATCCGAGCAGTCTCGCCCCTGGAGTGCGCTCCAGGTCAAGAGCGGTCCAGCGCGGGCCGCTCGAACTCGGCGGTGGCGAACGGACCGCCGACGTGGGCCGCCTCGGCCTCGTCCTGGGAGCGCGAGGCGATCGAGCCGGCGAACTCCTCGGCGTCGTCCTGCGGCGCGTAGCCCAGGGCCCGACCGGGCTCGAGGTCCCACCAGGCGCGGGTGTTGGCGGAGATGCCGTAGAGGACAGCGTAGCCCGGCGCCGGCGCGGTGATCGCGGCCTCGACCATGCGCACGCAGTCGTCGGGCGAGAGCCAGGTCGCGAGGTTGCGCATCGTCTCGGGCCGTTCCAGGAACGAGCCGATCCGGCAGGAGACGACGTCGAGGCCGTAGCGGTCGGCGTACAGGCTCATCAACGCCTCGGCCGCGACCTTCGAGACGCCGTAGAAGGTGTCGGGGCGGGGGCGGACGTCGACGCCGAGCTGGTCGGCGTCGAGGCCGGACCGCGGCGTGCGGCCCACCGCGTGGTTCGACGAGGCATAGACGAGGCGGCGGACGTCGTGGGCCACCATCGCGTCCAGGAGGGCGCCGGTGGTCACCACGTGGGAGGCCAGGGAGTCGGGGAGGCTCGCCTCGCCGGGATGCCCGGCGAGGTGCACGACCGCGTCGAGGGTCTCCTCGTCGAAGACCGCCGCGACAGCGTCGGTGTCGGTGCAGTCGAGGGTGTACCAGCTGCTCTCCTCGCCGTCGGGCTGGGGCACCCGGTCGAGACCGACCACGGTGTGCCCCCGGTCGGTCAGGCCGACGGTGATCGCACGCCCGATGCTCCCGGCCGCGCCGGTGACGAGAACCTTCACGGAGGGAAGGCTACCGGCGGTAGCGCTCCAGCCCCTGGCCGAGCTCGACGAAGAGCGCCTGGTTGAGGCGGAAGGCCACCTTCACCTCCGCCACCACCCGCTCCACGTCGGCCGGGCCCAGGTCGAGCGCGTCGAGGCGGGCGCGGTAGGCGTCCTTGTAGGGCTTCGGCTTCGGGATCTCGGCGAAGTCGTAGAACGCGACGCCCTGGCCGTCCAGCTCGAACGCGCGGTCGAGGATCCGCCCGATCGCCTGTCCGCCGGAGAGGTCGCCGAGGTAGCGCGTGTAGTGGTGGGCGGCCAGCAGTCCGCCCCAGGCGCCGGCGTCCTCGACGCGGGCCTGGTACGCCGCGGCGGCGGGGGAGTCGACCTGACGCGACCCGCCGGGCAGCCAGTGGTCGAGGTCGGCGTCGATCGCGGCGAGCCGCTCGAGAGCGGGGTCGTGGACCGCCGCGACGACCGGGTCGTCGAGGTGCTCACGCAGGGTGGTCTCCATGGCGGCGTACACGGTGCGCAGCCGCAGCAGGTAGTCGGCGTACCCCTGCTCGTTGACCCGGCCGGCGAGCAGCTCGGACATGAAGTCGGAGCCCTCGGCCTCCTGGTGCTCGGCCATCGAACCCTCGCGCATCGCGGTGGACAGCGACAGGCGGGTGCTCTCGTCGAGGACGGTCATCGGGTCTCCTGGTCTCGCAGCTCGGGGTCAGGACAGATGATGACAGATTGTCGACAAGATTGTGACACTCTGTCGGAAACATCTAGACCTAAGGTAAGGCAATCCTAAGTTACTGCTACGCTGCGCGCCATGGTGAGTCGTCTGCGGCCGGTGGGGGCTGTGCTCGTGATGGTGCTGCTCGCCGGCTGCGGGCTCGCGTCCGCAGGCGGTCCGAGCGAGGAGAGCGGGACCGCGACGGGGGCCACGGCGCCGGCCCTCGCCGACGTCACGCCGCTCACCGACGTCCGGGAGTGGGAGGGCGAGGTGGTGGCGACCGCCGAGACGCCCGTCGCTCCGGTCGCCGACGACCCGTCGAGCCGGCTGCCGGTCACCGTGACCGACGCGCAGGGGACCCGCGTCACCGTCGCTGACACCAGCCGGGTGCTGGCGCTCGACGTGTACGGCACCCTCGCGCGGACCGTCTTCGAGCTCGGCCTGGGTGACTCGCTGGTGGGGCGCGACATCTCCACGGACTTCGCCGAGGGCGTCGACCTGCCCCTGGTCACCCAGAACGGCCACGACCTCAACGCCGAGGCGATCTTGGAGCTCGACCCCACCGTGATCATCACCGACACCTCGCTCGGACCGTGGGACGTCGTGCTGCAGATGCGCGACGCGGGGATCCCGGTGGTCGTCCTCGACCCGCACCGCGGGCTCGACAACGTGAGCGAGCTGATCCACGGTGTCGCCGACGCCCTCGGCGTCCCGCAGCAGGGCGAGGCGCTCGCGGAGCGCACCGAGCAGCAGATCGACGATGTCACCGCCCAGATCGCGCAGGTGGCGCCCTCCGACGAGGGGGAGAGGCTGCGCACCGTCTTCCTCTACGTGCGTGGGCAGTCGGGCGTCTACTACATGTTCGGCGAGGACTCCGGCGCCGACTCCCTCATCGAGGCGATCGGCGGCTACGACGTCGCCGAGGAGATCGGCTGGGGCGGCATGAAGCCGCTCACCGACGAGGGCCTGGTCGCCGCCCAGCCGGACCTGGTGCTGATGATGAGCGGCGGCCTGGAGTCCGCCGGCGGGGTCGACGGTCTCCTCGAGCGGCTTCCGGCGCTCGCCGAGACGCCCGCAGGGCAGCACCGCCGCTTCGTCGCGATGGACGACTCGCAGATCCTCGGCTTCGGCCCCGTCACGGCCAGCGTCCTCAACGCGCTCGCGGTGGCGACGTACGCGCCCGCCGAGCTCTCCGGATCGTCGTGACCGCGACCGTCGTCGACCGCCCGCGACCGGCCGTCCGGGCGGCCGCGGGCCGGGTCGGCCTCCTCTGCGGGCTGGCCGC
>JBAWHI010000019.1:0-7330 GCA_049593675.1 Nocardioides sp. | reverse complement strand
GCGACGAGCCGTCGCCGCCCTGATCGCCGCCCTGGTCGCCGCCCTGGTCGCCGTCGCCGGATTCCCCGTTCCCGGAGTCGCCGGAGTCGCCGGAGTCGTCACCCTCGCCGTCGGCGGAGCTCGTGGCGGAGTCACCGTCCCCGGACTTGCCGCGGCGGCGGCGCCCGCCGCGCCGACGGCGGCGGCGCTGGCCGCCCCCCTCGGTCGAGGACTCGCCGTCGCCACTGTCACCGCTCTCGCGCGACTCCTCGGCGGCGTCCTGGTCGGGCGCGTCGGCGGACTCGTCGGTCGACGCCTTCGCGCTCGTCCTCTTCGTGCCGGTCTGCTGCTCGCCGGTCTGCTGCTCGGCCGTCTGCTGCTCGGCCGTCTGCTGCTCGCCGGTCTGCTTCGCACCGGTCTTCTTCTCGCCGGGCTTCTTGGCGGCCGTCCTCTTCCTCGCGGCCGGCTTCTCAGCAGCCTCGTCGGCAGCCGTGCCCGACCCCTGCTCCTCGCCGGCCGGCGCGTCCGCTGCGGTCTCGGGCTCGACCACGGGCGCCTTGCGGGTGCGCTTGCGCGTGGTCACCGTCGTCGCGGCGTCCGGTGCCTGGAACAGCACGGCGGGTGCAGCCGCAGCCGCCTCGCCCTGCGCGGCCTCGGTCGCCTCGTCGGCGGCCTTCTCGGGCGCGGCGGCGGTCGTCTTCTTGGTCGTGGTCCGCTTCGCGGCGGCCTTCTTGGCGGGCGCCTTCTTCGCAGCGGCCTTCTTGGCCGGCGCCGCCACGTCCAGGTCGAGCGGCTGCTCGGCGGGGGCGGCCTCGTCGGCCGGGTCCGTCGCGGCGGCCTTCTTCGCGGTGGTCTTCTTGGCGGGCGCCTTCTTGGCGGCGGCCTTCTTCGCGGGCGCCTTCTTGGCGGCGGCCTTCTTGGCGGGCGCCTTCTTCGCCGGCTTCTCCGCAGCTGCCGGGGCCGGGGCCGGTTCGACTGACTCGGCCTGGAAGTCGTCGGTCATCTGCACTCCTAGCGCCCCAGCGCGAGCGCTCGGGCGGTCTGACGCCGACTGCCCGGAACACAAGGCGGGCGGCGCAAAGCCTACGTATGGCGGCGACACTCCCCGCACCTGCGTCACCTCCGGCGCGTCTCATCGCCTGCCGCGGTCGCAGGGTCCCTCTCGGGCGACCCATCGGGTGACCCAGTGGCGGGTCGCTGTCACCGACCTGCCGGGCCGCGTCGCGGTCTGGCGACGAACGTGCCGGGTGGCGTGCCGCCCCTTGCGGACCGGCGAGAACGTCGTCGGGTCGTCCCGGACGGGTGTCCGGTCCAACCAGGGCCGAGTATCGCACACGTTGGTGCGCTTGCCCTCACTCCGAGACGAGCAGCGGGTTGCCCACCTCACCGGTGGCCGGGTCGAGCGGACCCTGGGCGAGCCGGGTCAGCAGCGGCGCGCCCGAGATCTCCAGGCCCCCGACAGCGCGGAGGCCGGTGAGGACGTCGTCGGGGCGAACCGCCGGCTCCTGGTGTCGCAGCACGAGGTCCAGCCGGCCACCACCCGCCCCTGCGCGCCCACTCGCGGGACCACCCTCAGGCTCGGTCACGCCGAGGGTGATCACCGCGGACCGGCAGTCGAACTCCCGCAGACCCTTCTTGGTCATCCGCTGCACCGGAACGCTCTCGGCCGCGAGGAACGCCCCCACGGCGGGCTCGAGCTCGTCGACCGGCAGATCGAGGTCGAGCCGCCAGTGGCTGCCCTGGAGCCGGTCGGCCAGCGACCCGCCGGGCGACTCGACGACCTCGAGGACATCCAGGCCGTCGGGCAGCGCCTCGTCGAGCTGCACATGGACGTCGGCGGGGTCGACGACCTGGGCGAGCCCGATCTCGACGTACTCGGCCTCGCTGGCGGAGCCCGTCGGGGCCGCGCCGGCGTAGGAGATCCGCGGGTGCGGGTTGAAGCCCGAGGAGTAGGCCATCGGGAGCCGGGCACGGAAGATCGCCCGCTCGAAGGCCCGGCTGAAGTCTCGGTGGCTGGTGAACCTGAGCCGACCACGCTTGGCGTAGCGGATCCGGAGCCGCTGGACGGGTGGAGCTTGCTGCTCGGGCTGCTGGCGCACCGCCCCAGGCTACGGCCCACCTGCGCCGGCCCGGCATCAGGACGGGCGGGCCGCCTTCATCGCCGCAGACGGATAGACGGTGCTCACCCGGTGACCGTCCAGCCACTCGGTCAGCCGGTCGGCCTCGACGGCCAGGGCCGCTCGCGCCTCGGCGCCGACGTCGGCCAGCAGCCGCGGCTCGACGACACCGTCGGGGTCTTGGACCCAGCAGCCGACGATGCGCCCGTCCCACCAGGCGGTGGTGCCGGCGTTGCCGTTGGTGTCGAAGAGCATCGGACCGTGCGTGCCGAGGTAGAAGCCGCGCTCCTTCCAGCCCATCACCGTCGGATCCAGCACCGGGAGCAGGGCGGCCCAGGGCTCGACCTCGGGCTCGTCCCGCGACAGCAGCGCGTCGTCGGGAAGCAGCCAGCCGGTCCCCCCGCCCTCGAGCCCGACCTCGACGGCGGCGACATCGCCCAGCGCGGTGCGTACGGCGCCCTTGGTGCCGCCCAGCCACCACACCAGGTCGGTCTCGGTGCCGGGGCCGAAGGTCACCAGCCAGCGCCGCACCAGCTCGGCATAGCCCTCGCGCTCCTCCAGCGGCGCCGGTGGCCGGCCGAGCCACGTCTCGGTGGCCGTCCACCGCGGTCGGGCCGTGCGCCAGTGGCCGCCGTTGGAGCCACGCACGACCGTGGCCTCGAGCCCGAGCTGGGTGAGCACCCGGGGCGCGACGGTGACGTTCGCCGCCCACCTCGTGCCCGTGCCGATGTGGAGTCGGCCCGCCAGCTCCGGCACCTGTTCGCGCAGCTCCTGCGCACTGAGCTCGGCACCGCCGGCGAGTCGTGCCACCGTCGCGGCGCCGGCCGCCTCGAGCCACGCCTCGCCGTCGTCCGCCAGTCCCCCGGCCACGACCTCCTTGACCAACCGGGTGAGGTGAGCCCGGGCCACCCGCGCCGACGCGCTTCCCCACGCGGCCGGCAGCAGATCTCGGGGGAAGACGAACAGGGTGCGCCGCATCGCGAGCTGCTTGACGATGCTGCGGTCGTCGTAGAGCGCCCGGTCGACGTCGGCGACGCTCAGGTCGTCGACGCGGGCCAGCAGTGCGAGGTAGACGCTCGGCGCCTCCGTCGCGTGGAGCACCGTCATCGCCCGGGTGGCCGCCTCGGGGTCGGCGACCCGATGTCGTGGGGCGATCGCGTGCCGGCGGGCCAGCCGGTGGCGCCTCTCCCGGTCGGTCACCACGCGCATGGCGCCATCCTGCCGGAGACCGCAACCGACGCAGGTGGGAGCATCTGCCGGTGAGCACCTCCGCCCGCCGGGCGACCGCACTGGTCCTGGTCGGCGTCGTGCTGCTCTCCCTCAACCTCCGCCCCGCTGCGGTCACGGTGGGACCGGTGCTCGCCGAGGTGCGTGACGCGTTCTCGATGTCGCCCGCCGCCGCCGGCCTGCTGACCTCGCTGCCGGTGATCGCGTTCGCGGGCTTCGGCGCGCTGGCGCCTGCGGCCGCCGCGCGGTTCGGCGTCCACCGGGTGACGCTCGCGGGGCTCCTCGGCGTGACCATCGGTCTGCTCGGACGGGCGACGACCGGCAGCGAGCCGCTCTTCCTCGCGCTGTCGCTGGTCGCCCTCGGCGGCATGGCGATGGCCAACGTGCTGCTCCCCTCGCTGGTCAAGCTGCACTTCCCAGACCGGATCGGGTTCGTCACGGCGATCTACACGACCGCGCTCTCGGTCGGTCTGACCGCATCGCTGATGCTGACGGTCCCGATCTCCGATGCCCTCGGGGGCTGGCGCTGGGGACTCGGCGCCTGGGCGCTCGTCGCGGCGGTCGCGGCGATCCCGTGGCTCGCCCTGTCCCGGCACGACCGCAACCTGGAACGCGCCCCGGCCGCGATCACCGTCCGCGAGGTCGCCCGGACCCGGCTCGGGCTGGTGATGGCGCTCTTCTTCGGGCTCCAGTCGCTGCAGGCCTACGCCATCTACGGCTGGTTCGCCCAGCTCTGGCGCGACAGCGGCCACTCCGCCACGGTCGCCGGGCTCCTGGCCGGGACCGTTGCCGCGACCGGCATCCCGCTCTCCCTGTGGCTGCCCAACGTGCTCGCCCGCACGCCCGACCCGCGCCGGGTGCTGTTCCCCGTGATCGCGGCCTACCCGATCGGGTATGTCGGGCTGATGCTCGCGCCCTTCGCCCTGGCGCCCGTCTGGGCGGTGGTGGTGGGCATCGGCACCGTCACCTTCCCGCTGATCCTCACCCTGATCGGGCTGCGGGCGCGCACGCCGGCGGGGACGGCCGCGCTCTCGGCCTTCACGCAGTCGAGCGGCTACCTGGTCGCGGCCTCAGGGCCCTTCGCCGTGGGCCTGCTGCACGGCGTGACCGGTGGCTGGGTGGCCCCGCTGGCACTGATGCTCGCGCTGGCCCTGCCGCTGTTCTGGCTCGCGGCCTACGTCGCTCCCCCTCGCTATGTCGAGGACCAGCTGCCGCCTCAGACCACGGAGAGCGGCAGCAGCTGACGCCCCGTCGGCCCGATCTGGATCTCGGTGTTCATCTCCGGGCAGACGCCACAGTCGTAGCAGGGCGTCCACCGGCAGTCCTCGACCTCGATGTCGGCGCCGTCGGCGACCGCGAGCGCGTCCTCCCAGTCGGCCCACAGCCAGTCCTTGTCCAGGCCGGAGTCGAGGTGGTCCCACGGCAGCACCTCGTCGTACTCCCGCTCGCGGGTCGTGAACCACGCGAGGTCCACACCCGTCCCCTCGAGCGCGGTGGCGGCTGCGTCGATCCAGCGGTCGTAGGAGAAGTGCTCGCTCCAGCCGTCGAAACGGCCGCCGTCGCGCCAGACCTGCTCGATGATCCGGCCGACCCGGCGGTCGCCGCGGGAGAGCAGTCCCTCGATCGTGCCGGGCTTGCCGTCGTGGTAGCGGAAGCCGATCGCGCGGCCGTACTTCTTGTCCTCGCGCACGGTGTCGCGCAGCTTCTTCAGCCGCTCGTCGGTGGTCTCGTGGTCGAGCTGGGCGGCCCACTGGAACGGCGTGTGCGGCTTCGGGACGAAGCCCCCGATCGAGACGGTGCAGCGGATGTCGTTGCGTCCCGAGACCTCGCGACCCTTGGCGATCACGCGCTTGGCGAGCTCCGCGATCTGGAGGACGTCCTCGTCGGTCTCCGTCGGCAGCCCGACCATGAAGTAGAGCTTCACCTGCCGCCAGCCGTGGGAGTAGGCGGTGGCCACCGTCCGGATCAGGTCCTCCTCGGTGACCATCTTGTTGATCACCTTGCGCATCCGCTCGCTGCCGCCCTCGGGTGCGAAGGTCAGTCCGGAGCGCCGGCCGTTGCGGGAGAACTCGTTGGCCAGCGTGATGTTGAAGGCGTCGACCCTGGTCGACGGCAGCGACAGGGACACGTTCGACCCGTCGTAACGGTCCGCCAGACCCTTGGCCACCTCGCCGATCTCGGTGTGGTCGGCGCTGGACAACGAGAGCAGGCCGACCTCCTCGAAGCCCGACTTGCGGATGCCGTTCTCGACCATGTCGCCGATCGTCTCGATCGAGCGCTCGCGCACGGGCCGGGTGATCATGCCCGCCTGGCAGAACCGGCAGCCGCGGGTGCAGCCGCGGAAGATCTCGACCGAGAACCGCTCGTGGACCGTCTCGGCGAGCGGAACCAGCGGCTTGGCCGGGTAGGGCCAGGCGTCCAGGTCCATCAGGGTGTGCTTGCGCACCCGGAACGGGATGCCCGGGCGGTTCGGCACGACGGCCTCGATGGTGCCGTCGGCGGCGTACACCACGTCGTAGAAGCGCGGCACGTAGATGTTGCCGCTGACCGCGAGTCGGCGCAGGACCTCGTCGCGTCCTCCGGGGCGGCCCTCCGACTTCCAGTCGCGGACGACCTCGGAGATCGCCAGCACGACCTCCTCGCCGTCGCCCAGGACCGCGGCGTCGAGGAAGTCCGCGACCGGCTCGGGGTTGAAGGCGGCGTGGCCACCGGCGAGCACGATCGGGTCGTCCTCGTTGCGGTCGGCCGCGTGCAGCGCGATCCCCGCCAGGTCCAGGGCGTTGAGCATGTTGGTGTAGCCGAGCTCGGTCGAGAAGCTCAGACCGAAGAGGTCGAAGGCACCGACCGGGCGGTGCGCATCGACGGTGAACTGCGGGATCGGGCCCCGGTCGTCGCCCTCGCGCATCACCTGCTCCATGTCCGGCCAGACCGAGTAGGTGCGCTCCGCGACGATCCAGTCGCGCTCGTTGAGGACCTCGTAGAGGATCTGGACGCCCTGGTTCGGCAGCCCGACCTCGTAGGCGTCGGGGTACATCAGCGCCCAGCGGACCGTCTCACCCGGATCGGCGGCGTCCGCCCCGCAGTCCCAGTCCTTGACCGTCGAGTTCAGCTCGCCGCCGACGTACTGGATCGGCTTGGACACCGACGACAGGCGCGGCTCGAGACGGGGAAAGACGGACGCGGTCATGCACCAACCTCGGGAAGGGTCGCGGGAGCGGTGGGCGGAGGACCAGCGTACGCGGCAGCGCGCGCGGGGCGAATCCCGAGGGACTTGGCCGGGTCCCTACTGTTCTCGGCATGGTGGGCGGCGCGCTGAGCAGGACCTCGATCGCATGGACCACCGTGGCACCGCCGGTCGCGGCCGTGGTGCTCGCCCTGACCTGGGGACGGCACCCCGGCGGGGTGCTCGAGGTGCTGATGTACGTCGTGGCCGGTGTGTCCCTGGTCGGGGCGGTGCTGGCGGGGGTCCACCACGCCGAGGTGGTCGCCCACCGGGTCGGGGAGCCGTTCGGGTCCCTGGTCCTCGCCTTCGCGGTGACCGTGATCGAGGTGGGACTGATCGTCACGCTGATGGTCTCCGGGGGCGACAACGTCGCCTCGCTGGCGCGCGACACGGTCTTCGCCGCGGTGATGATCAGCCTCAACGGCATCGTCGGGCTCGCACTGCTGGTCAGCTCGTTGCGCCACCACCTGGCCCGGTTCAACCCCGAGGGTGCCGGCGCGGCGCTGGCCACCGTGGTCGCCCTGGCCGGCCTCACCCTGGTGCTGCCCCGCTTCACCACCTCGGCCTCCGGCCCGGAGTTCTCCGGGCCGCAGCTGGCCTTCGCGGCGGTCGTGTCGCTGGTGCTCTACGGCCTGTTCGTCTTCACCCAGACCGTGCGGCACCGCGACTTCTTCCTGCCGGTCGAGGCCGCGCCGGACGCGGCCGCGCGACTCGCGGACGACCCGTCATCCGGCGACGACGTCCCCGACCAGGAGCACGCCCCGCCGCCGAGCTCCCGCGAGAC
>JBAWHI010000018.1:0-2492 GCA_049593675.1 Nocardioides sp. | reverse complement strand
GCAGGGTCTCCGGGCCCGGTGGACTGTTCGAGCGGTTGCCGGCCGTCACCGTGTCGGCCGAGGCCGTCGCGGTCGTCGAGGAGTCGTCGTGAGCCGCGAGGAGCGCGGGTCGGTGACCCTGTTCGCCGTCTCCTGCCTGACCGTGCTGCTGCTCTTCGGCGCCGGCCTGGGGGTGGTGGCCGCGATCGTCACGGCGCACCGGACGGCGCAGTCCGCCGCTGACCTCGCCGCCCTGGCCGCGGCAGGAGCCGTCGGCGCGGGCGAACCGTGTGCGGCCGGCGAGGCCGTCGCGGAGGCCAACGGGGCCCGGCTCGACGCCTGTTCCGTGCGTGGGCGAGACGTGACTGTCAGGGTCAGCGTCACCGGGCCTCGATGGCTCGGACAGACCGGCGACCTGACCGCGCAGGCCCGCGCAGGTCCTCGCTGAGGCGGCCGACGGGCCTGGCCGCGGCGGCGGGACGGGGGTCGGGCGCCTACGCCTCGCCGCGCTCGCCGATGTCCTTGCGCTCGCTCGCCTCGTGCCGCTCGAGCTTCTCGTGCAGCTCGCTGAGCTGCTTGCTCTCGCGCCGCTGACGCAGCGAGCGTCGGGTGCCCCACCTGGTGAAGCCGAAGCCCCAGAGGATGGCGACGCCGGCGCCGACCCCGACGAAGAACATCGCCATCGCGCTGATGTCGACCCCGAGCAGCTCGGTGGTGCCCTCGGCGGTGAAGAGAGCGGCCACGACGGCGATCACGCCGAGGGCGAAGAGGAGAAGACCGAGGACGACCATGCCCGGAGGCTAGACCTCGCCGAGCAGCACGTCGAGCAGCGCTGCGGCGGCGTCCTTGTCGAGCGGGCTGTTCTGGTTGCCGCACTTCGGGGACTGGATGCACGAGGGGCAGCCCGCGTCGCAGCCGCAGGACCGGATCGTGTCGCGGGTCGCGGTCAGCCATTCCCGCGCCGCGCGGAAGCCACGCTCGGAGAAGCCGGCCCCACCCGGATGTCCGTCGTGGACGAACACGGTCAGCTCCCCGGTGTCGGGGTGGACCGCGGTGGAGACCCCGCCGATGTCCCATCGGTCACAGGTCGCGAAGAGCGGGAGCAGTCCGATCGAGCAGTGCTCGGCGGCGTGCGCGGCGCCCGGGAGGTCGGCCTCGGCGAGGCCTCCCTCCGTGAGCGCGACCTCGGGCACCGTCCACCACACGGCGGCGGTGCGCAGCGACCGCTCGGGGAGGTCGAGCTGCTCCTCGCCGAGGACGTCGCCGCCCGGCTGGCGCCGCTTGAGGAAGGAGACGACCTGGTGCTTCACATCGACGTCGCCGAAGGAGAGCCGGCAGTCGCCCCAGACCGCATGCTCCCGCTCGCGCACGATGGCGATGTCGGTGATCTCGCGCGCACTGGTCGAGTAGTCGACCTCCGCCCGCTCGATCACGGCGGCATGGTCGTCGAGATCGAGGGAGCGGACCAGCCAGGTCTCGCCGCGGTGCAGGTAGACCGCGCCCGCATGTGCCGTGCCGTGCGCCCGCGACGCGTCCACCGTGCCGACCATCCGGCCGGTCCCGGCCTCGACCAGCTGCACGGGGGAACCGCCCGCGGAGCGGATGTCGGCCAGGTCGCTGGCCCGGCGCCGATCGGTCCAGAACCAGCCGCGCGGGCGGCGGCGCAGCAGGCCACCGTCGGTCAGGGCCTCCACGACATCGCGGGCGGTCGGTCCGAAGAGCGGCAGGTCCTCCTCGGTGAGAGGCGACTCGTGAGCGGCTGCGCACAGGTGCGGTCCGAGCACGTAGGGGTTCGACGGGTCGAACACGGTGGCCTCCACGGGCGCACCGAGCAGCGCCTCGGGGTGGGTGACCAGATAGGTGTCCAGGGGGTCGTCGCGCGCGACCAGGACACCCATGGCGTCCTGACCGCCGCGCCCGGCCCGGCCCACCTGCTGCCAGAGCGCTGCCCGGGTGCCCGGGAAGCCGGCCATCAGCACCGCGTCGAGACCGCTGATGTCGATGCCGAGCTCGAGGGCGTTGGTGGCCGCCAGTCCGGTGAGCTCGCCGCTGCGCAGCGACTCCTCGATCGCGCGTCGCTCCTCCGGCAGGTAGCCGCCGCGGTACGCCGCGACCCGCTGCGGCAGGGAGGGGTCGACATCGGCGAGCAGCCCGGCAGCGGTCATCGCGACCTGCTCGGCACCGCGGCGTGATCTGACGAAGGCGAGCGTGCGGACCTCCTCGGCGACCAGGTCGGCGAGCAGGTCGGCGGTCTCCGAGGACGCCGCGCGCCGCACCGGAGCACCGTTCTCGCCGGTGTAGGACGTGAACGGCGGCTCCCACAGCGCCAGTGAGACGGCCCCTCGCGGGGACGCGTCGCGGGTGACGGCCACGGCGTCGAGGCCGGTCAGCCGCTCGGCGAACGTGGCCGGCTCGGCGACCGTCGCCGAGGCGAGAACGAAGGTGGGCTCGGCGCCGTGCATCGCACACGCGCGACGCAGGCGGCGCAGCACGTGAGCGACGTGGGCACCGAA
>JBAWHI010000017.1:0-10074 GCA_049593675.1 Nocardioides sp. | reverse complement strand
GACTGGGTCTTGGGCGAGGCGCGGTTGATCTCGTCGCCGACCACGATGTTGGCGAACACGCCGCCCGGGCGGAACTCGAACTCGCGGCTGTTCTGGTTGAAGACCGAGACGCCGGTGACGTCGGAGGGCAGCAGGTCGGGGGTGAACTGGATCCGGCGCACGGAGCAGTCGATGCTGCGCGCGAGCGCCTTGCTCAGCATCGTCTTGCCGACGCCCGGCACGTCCTCGATGAGGAGGTGGCCCTCGGCGAGCAGCACCACCAGGGACGCGTTGACCACGTCCGGCTTGCCCTCGATGACCCGCTCGATGTTGGCCCGCACCCGACCGACCACTCGCGCCAGCGTCTGCAGGTCCGCCCCACTCGTCGACCCGTCCATCCCAGCTCCCACGTCCCTGCCTTCTCGATGCCTGCTCGGCTCGTGACCTGTGCCACGTTCTGTCCTCACGGTAATCGTGCAGGAGAAAACGGCTGCCCGCCGCATCCTGACTCGACGACTCTCTCGGCGAGCGATCGGTTGCCGGCGCCTCGACCGGACCCGGTCCCGGTGTGGTCCACCCCGCCACACCCCGCCCCCCACGTCGCTCCCCACTTCGCTCCACCCGAGCTCCCGAACGGCCGCAGCGACTCCGCGACAACGCGCTGACCTGCGCAGACGCACCAGGGCCGAGCGCACGACGGCACCGGCCCACCGCCGTACCGGGTGGGGAAACGGCGGCGCGACACGCTCCTGATGGTTGACGGTGGGGGAAAGTGGCGTAAAGTGGAGCGCAGTGGAGGAAGGGTGAGGGGTGGAGGTGCTCGATGTTCTTCATGGGCACGTACACGCCGAAGCTCGACGACAAAGGTCGGCTGTTCCTCCCGGCGAAGTTCAGGGACCGACTCGCGGAGGGGCTCGTGGTGACCCAAGGTCAGGAGAACTGCCTGGTCGTGTGGCCCACCGACGTGTTCATGGAGGAGGCCCGCAGGGCTCAGTCCACGCCGATGACGGTGCGGGGGGCTCGCGACTACGCCCGAGTCCTGTTCGCCGGAGCGGACGAGGGCTCGCTCGACAAGCAGGGACGGATCGGCATCCCGGCCCCGCTGCGGGAGTACGCCTCGCTGGATCGCGACGTGGTCGTGATCGGCGTGATGGACCGCATCGAGATCTGGAACCCGGGCACGTGGCAGGACTACTCCACCGGGGCGCAGGCCAAGTTCGCCGAGCTGGACGAGCAGCCGAACCCGCAGCAGAACTAGCAGCACCGAACAGCAGCACCGAACCAAGCAACACCGAGGACAACAGCACAGCGATCCGCAGGACGAGGTCTCGAGCCCGCTCCCGCCGCCATCTGGGGCACCTTCCCCGGTTCCAGACGGCTCTTCCCCAGGGAGCGGGCCGGGACCTGGTCAAGCGGATCGCAGCGTTCCACCACGTGGGCCCCAGGGCCCACCACCGAGCGTGACCGGGCAGCAACGAGGGTCGAGGCAGGGTCGAGGATGAGCATCGCACCGGTGGCGGCAGCGCCGCATCAGGTCGAGGAGGTGGCCCCGGGTGTGCGCCGGGTCCGCCACCAGGCCCGTGATGCCGCGACCCTGATGGTCTTCTCCGCGGCCACGTCGCTCGCCGTGGCCACGGCGTTCGTCGTGCTCGCACTGCTGGCGCGACAGGTCTGAGATGGCCACCCCCTCCCACGTCCCGGTCCTGCTCGACCGGGTCGTCGCCCTCCTGGCGCCCGCGCTGGAGTCCGAGGGCGCCGTGCTGGTCGACGCGACCCTGGGCCTCGGCGGCCACAGCGAAGCCGTGCTCCGCCGCTTCGACGGGGTCCGCGTCGTCGGCATCGACCGTGATCGCGAGGCGCTCGCGCTCGCGAGTGACCGGCTGGCGCCCTTCGGCGACCGCTTCACCGGCGTGCACGCCGTCTACGACGAGCTGCTCGACGTCACCCACGACCTCGGCCTGGCATCGGTCGCGGGCGTGTTCTTCGACCTCGGGGTCTCCTCGATGCAGCTCGACGTCCGCGAGCGCGGCTTCGCCTACGCCGAGGACGCCCCGCTGGACATGCGGATGGACGGCAGCAGCGGCATCACGGCCGCCGAGGTGCTCAACACCTACGACGCCCCGGACCTGACGCGGATCCTGCGGGAGTACGGCGAGGAGCGGTTCGCCCGCAAGATCGCCGGCGCCGTGGTGCGCGAGCGGGAGCGGGAGCCGTTCACGACCTCGGCCCGACTGGTCGAGCTGCTGTACGCCGAGATCCCGGCGCCGGCCCGACGCACCGGCGGCCACCCCGCCAAGCGAACCTTCCAGGCACTGCGCATGGAGGTCAACGACGAGCTGGCGGTGCTGCGCCGGGCGATCCCGGCCGCGATCGACGCGGTCGGCGTCGGTGGCCGCGTCGTGGTCGAGTCCTACCACTCGCTGGAGGACCGGCTGGTCAAGCAGGCGTTCACCGCGGTCACGCGGCTCGACGTCCCGGAGGACCTGCCGTTCGTGCCGGAGGGGCACGAGCCGGCCCTGCGTCTGGTCACCCGGGGAGCCGAGAAGGCGAACCCGGCGGAGATCTCGGAGAACCCGCGTGCAGCGTCGGTCCGGCTGCGCGCGGTCGAGCGGGTGAGGGAGGCAGCATGAGCAAGCGGAGCAATCAGACCGTCCACGGCGGTGCCACAGGTGCGTCATGGGCGCCCGGAGCGAAGCGGGTACGGCGATGAGCAGCCCGGTCGCCCAGGTCCGCAGCAGGATGCCGCGGATCGCCGAGGTCGCCGTCGAGCGGGCCCGGCTCACCGTGGTCCCGCGTCAGCGCGCGCGGGCCGGCCGGATGCCGTTCGTGGCGCTGGTCTCGATGGTGCTGCTGGGGGGTGTCGTCGGGCTCCTGCTGTTCAACACCTCGATGCAGCAGGCCTCCTTCGCGGCCACCGCGCTCGAGGGGCAGGCGACCACCCTCGCCGCTCGTCAGCAGGCGCTGGAGATGGACCTGGACCGGCTCCGCAACCCGCAGCGGATCGCCACTGCGGCGCAGCGCCTGGGCATGGTGCCGGCCGGCAACGTGGCGTTCCTCGAGCTCGGGGACGGCCAGATCGTCGGGGAGCCCTCTCCCGGCGACGCCGGCACGCCGTTCC
Organism: Nocardioides sp.; assembly: GCA_049593675.1. Lineage (GTDB taxonomy): Bacteria > Actinomycetota > Actinomycetes > Propionibacteriales > Nocardioidaceae > Nocardioides. The sequence goes on along the minus strand of JBAWHI010000017.1, from coordinate 6,977 downwards.
GGATCAACCCGCTGCCGCCGCGCAAGCCCGCCGCGATCGACCCGCCGCCGACCGTCGTCGAGGTGCCCGCTCCGACGGGCAACCAGGCCGGCAACCAGACCGGCAACCAGGCCGGCAACCAGACCGATTCGCGCGACACGGGCCGCGGAGACGGCGCAAACCGCGGCGGACGGGATAGGAAGAACCAGGACCGCTAGCCCCACCCGTCACACAAGCCACCCGAGGACATCGACGTGCGTCAGCCCCGCCCGCCCCGCGGCTCCCGCCGGGGATCCCCGCAGCTGCGGCTGCGGGTGGGCTTCGTGGTGATCGCGGTCGTGCTCTCGGTCTTCGGGGCGCGCCTGGTGCAGCTCCAGGGTCTGGACCCCAACTCCTACGCCTCGATGGCGGCCGCCGAAGGGCTGGTCGAGGTCGATCTGCCCGCCGAGCGCGGTGACATCCTGGACCGCAACGGCGAGCCGCTCGCCGGTTCGGTCGACGGTCTGATGGTCATCGCCGACCCGGCGCTCACCGCCGAGCAGGCGCCCGAGCTGGCCCGCTTCCTCTACAAGCGCCTCGACATCGACTACCCCGCGACGCTGGCGAAGCTCCGCGAGGAGGGCAGCCGCTACGAGTACATCGCGCGCCGGGTCCCCTCGGTGCAGGCCACCGAGGTCGTCGCAGCCGCCGAGCGGGCCGGCTTCGACGGCCTGAGCACCCAGCGCGATCCGCTGCGTGACTACCCGGCGAGCGACGTCGCGGCGAACCTCGTCGGCTTCGTCGGGACCGACGAGGCGCTGGCCGGGTTCGAGCGCACCTTCGACGACATGCTGTCGGGGACCGACGGGTCGGCCCGTTACGAGGTCGGCGGCGGCAACCGGATCCCGCTCGGCGAGAACACCGTGACCAAGCCGGTCAACGGAGCCGACCTGCACACGACCCTCGACCTCGACCTCCAGTGGTACGCCCAGCGGGTGTTGCGACAGACGGTCGAGAACTCGGGCGGTGAGTCCGGCTTCGCCGTGGTGATGGACAGCCGGACCGGTGAGCTGCTGGCGGTCGCCGACGACCCGACCTTCGACGCCAACAACCCGATCGAGGCGCCCGAGGCCGACCTCGGGTCGCGGGCCATGCAGGACGTCTACGAGCCCGGCTCGGTCGAGAAGGTGCTCACCGCCGGGTCACTGGTCAACGAGGGCCTGGTCACGCCGCGCACCCGGATCGTCGTGCCCCCGCAGCTGCAGCGCGAGGACCGCCCGATCAACGACTGGTTCTCGCACGGCGAGATCCGCCTCACCCTGGCCGGCGTGATCGCGAAGTCGTCGAACATCGGCACCGTGCTGGCCACCGACCGGATCGAGACCGGCCGACTCTACGACTACCTCCGCCAGTTCGGCCTCGGAGAGCGCACCGACATCGGGGTGCGCGGTGAGACCCAGGGGCTGCTGCCGCACAAGAGCACCTGGACGTCGCAGATGAAGGACCGCATCGCGTTCGGCCAGTCGCTCTCGGTCAACGGGGTGCAGATGACGGCCGCGGTGAACACGATCGCGAACGGGGGCGTCCGGGTCTCGCCGAGCGTCGTGCAGGGGTCGGCGACGACCGAGGACGGCGAGGTCGTCGGCACCGACACCACCTCCGAGCGCCGCGTGATCAGCAAGAAGGCCGCCCGTCAGACCATGCTGATGATGGAGCGGGTGGTCGACCCCGAGGCCGGGGTCGCTCCAGCGGCCGCCGTGCCGGGCTACCGGGTCGCGGGCAAGACCGGAACGGCCCAGCGGGTCGGCGCGGAGTGTGGGTGCTACGACGGCTCGTTCACGGTGTCGTTCGCAGGCTTCGCGCCCGCCGACGACCCCCGGTTCACCGTCTACGTCGTGGTCCAGGACCCCACCAACGGCGGCGGAGGCGGCTCGGTCGCCGGCCCCGCCTTCTCGAAGATCATGAGCTACGCCCTCAAGCGCTACGCCGTGCCCCCGACGGGCACAGAGCCCTCGCGGCTCCCCGTCGAGTGGTGACGGTAGGTTCGCGTGGTGAGCGACTCCACCCGGCCGACGGCTCCCCGAGGGACCCCGCTCGCGGCCCTCGCTGAGTGGCTCGGCGCGGAGCTCCCGGCCGCGGCCACGGGCGGCGACCCGGGCCTCGAGATCACCGGGATCACGCTGTCCTCGCAGCGGGTACGAGCCGGCGACCTGTACGCCGCACTGCCCGGTGCGCGGGTCCACGGGATCGAGTTCGCACAGGACGCCGTGGCGTCCGGCGCCGTCGCGGTGCTCACCGACCAGACCGGGGCGGAGCGGTCCGCCGTCGACGTGCCGGTGCTCGTCGTCCCCCAGCCGCGCGCGGTGCTGGGCCGCCTCGCGGCGCACGTCTACGGCGATCCCGCCGCAGCGATGCGGATGATCGGCGTGACCGGCACCCAGGGCAAGACCACGACCACGCGCCTGCTGGAGGGCGGGCTTGAGCGGGCCGGCGTGCCGGGCGCGGTGATCGGCACCGTCGGCACCCGCGTGGGCGGTGAGGACGTGAGGACCACCCTGACGACCCCGGAGGCGCCCGACCTGCACGGACTGTTCGCGATGATGCTCGAGCGCGGTGTGCGCGCCTGCGCGATGGAGGTCTCGAGCCACGCCCTCGTGATGGGCCGGGTCGACGGGGTCCGCTTCGACGTGGCGGTGTTCCTCAACCTGGGCCGCGATCACCTCGACTTCCATGACGACGTCGAGGACTACTTCCAGGCCAAGGCGTCGCTCTTCACACCCGAGCGGGCTCGCGTCGCCCTGGTGAACCTCGATGACGCGCACGGCCGGCGGTTGGCGGCGACGGTGACGATCCCGGTCCGCACGTTCTCGGTCGCGGGTGGCGACGCGGGAGCGCACGCCGACTGGCGGGTCGCGGACGTGACCCTGCGTGCCGACGGGTCCTCCTTCACCGTGATCGCACCGGACGGCACCCGGATCCCGGCGGGCTGCCCGCTCCCGGGCGACTTCAACGTGGCCAACACCCTGGCCGCCGTGGCTGCCGCAGGTGAGGCCGGTCTCGACGCGGCCGCCGTCGCCACCGGGATCGCTGCCGGCGGCGGGGTGCCGGGCCGCCTGGAGCGGATCGACGCGGGGCAGGACTTCGTGGTGGTCGTCGACTATGCCCACAAGCCGGATGCGGTGGAGGCGGCGATCAGCACCCTGCGCCCGCTCACCGAGGGACGGGTCCTCGTGGTGCTCGGCGCCGGGGGAGACCGCGACCCGGGCAAGCGCCCGATCATGGCCGGCATCGCCGCCCGGCTCGCGGACCTGGTGGTCGTCACCGACGACAACCCGCGCACCGAGGACCCGGCCGCGATCCGCGCAGCGATGCTGGCCGGCGTCGAGCCCGGGGGTGGCGACGTCCTCGAGATCGGGGACCGGCGACTCGCGATCCGTGCGGCGCTGCGCAGTGCTGCACCGGGCGACATCGTGCTGGTGGCCGGCAAGGGACACGAGTCGGGGCAGGAGATCGACGGGGTCGTGCACCCGTTCGACGATCGCGAGGTCGTGCGCGAGGAGGTCCGTGCATGCTTGCGATGACCCTGCAGGAGATCGCCGACGCCGTCGGCGGGACCGTGACCGCGGACGCCGCCGGTGTCGTGGTGAGCGGCGCTGCCTACGTCGACAACCGGGCGGCGGTCGCCGACGGGCTGTTCGTGGCCGTGGTGGGGGACCGGGTCGACGGCCATGACTACGCCGCCGGCGCCCACGCCGTCCTCGGCAGCCGCCCGACGGGTGCGCCGACCGTCGTCGTGGACGACCCCGTGGTCGCCCTCGGTCGGCTGGCCCGCCACGTCGTGGACCGGCTGGACGCGACGGTGCTCGCGCTCACCGGGTCCCAGGGCAAGACCGGCACGAAGGACTACCTCGCGCAGGTCCTCGCCACCGCGGGACCGACGGTCGCGACCGCCGGCAACAACAACAACGAGATCGGCGTCCCACTCACCGTGCTGCGCGCGGACGCGACCACCCGCTACCTGGTGGTGGAGATGGGCGCCCGGGGCATCGGTCACATCGACTACCTGTGCCGGCTCGCCCCGCCGCGGGTGGCGGCGGTCCTCAATGTGGGCACCGCCCACATCGGTGAGTTCGGCTCCCGCGAGGCGATCGCTCAGGCCAAGGGCGAGATCGTCGAGGCGCTTCCCGCCGACGGGGTCGCCGTGCTCAACGCCCAGGACGACCTCGTGGCCGCCATGCGTCAGCGCACGCAGGCCCCGGTCACCACCTTCGGCACCGCCGGGGACGTCTCGTGGCGCGGCGTCGATCTCGACGACCTGGGTCGCCCGGTGTTCGAGCTCGGCCACGGCGGGCAGTGGCGACCCGTCCGGCTCACCCAGTCCGGAGGCCACCAGGTGGCGAACGCCGCCGCAGCCGCAGCGATGGCGATCGCCGCCGGGATGACCCTCGACCGGGTCGCCGCAGCGCTCAGCGCCGCGACGGACGCCTCGCCGATGCGCATGGAGCTGCACGAACGCCCGGACGGGCTGGTGCTGATCAACGACGCCTACAACGCCAACCCGGCCTCGATGGCGGCCGCTCTCGACACGCTCGTCGCGATCGGGCAGCGGCGCGCTCGTCGTACCGTCGCGGTGCTCGGCGAGATGCGCGAGCTCGGCGCCGGATCGCGCGAGGGCCACCACGAGGTGGGCCGGGTGGCGCGCGAGCTCGGTGTCGACGTGGTCGTGGTGGTCGGGGAGGCGGCGGCAGCGATCGGCGCGGGCTACGCCCCGGGCCCGGAGGGGCGAAGTGAGGCGATCATCACGGCGGGGCGTGCCGAGGCGTTGGACTGGCTACGGGAGAATGTCGCGGGCTCGGACGTCGTGCTGGTCAAGGCATCGCGCGGAGCCGAGCTGGAACTGATCGCGGACGGACTGTTGACACGGGAGGAGGGGAGGAGCGCGCCATGAGAGCCATTCTGCTCGGCGGCGGCGTCGCCCTGCTGATCTCGCTGCTCGGCACCCGCGTCGCGATCCGGATGTTCACCCAGTGGGGGTACGGCCAGGAGATCCGCGACGACGGTCCCACCAGCCACCACACCAAGCGCGGCACGCCCACCATGGGCGGTGTGGTCATCATCCTGGCCACCGTCGTCGGCTACTTCACCGCGAAGCTGATCACCGGCGACGTGCCGACGGCATCCGCGCTGCTCCTCCTCTTCCTCTTCGTCGGCACCGGCCTGGTCGGCTTCCTCGACGACTACATCAAGATCTCCAAGCAGCGCAGCCTCGGGCTGCGCAGCAAGGCGAAGATGATCGGGCTGACCGTCATCGCCCTCGTCTTCGGCGGCCTGGCGCTCTCGCCGTGGCTGGAGGACGACCGGGGCCAGTCGCCCGCGTCCCAGCACATCTCCTTCATCCGCGACATCGGCTGGATCACCTTGCCGACGGTCGTGGCGCTGCTGCTGATCTGGCTGATCATCGCCGCGACCTCCAACGGCATGAACCTCACCGACGGCCTGGACGGGCTCGCCACCGGCGCCAGCGTGATGGTCTTCGCCGCCTACATGCTGGTCAACATCTGGCAGAACAACCAGTGGTGCGGGCAGACCGGCCTCGACCAGCCCAACCTGTGCTACGAGGTGCGCGACCCCCTCGACCTGGCCGTGGTCGCGGCCGCCATCACCGGGGCGTGCTTCGGGTTCCTGTGGTGGAACGCCTCGCCGGCGGCGATCTTCATGGGCGACACCGGCTCGCTGGCCCTCGGAGGCGCCCTCGCCGGGCTCGCGATCCTCACCCGCACCGAGCTGCTGCTGATCATCCTCGGCGGCCTCTTCGTCCTCGAGACGGTCTCGGTGATGGTCCAGGTCGCGACCTTCAAGGTGACCAAGAAGCTGACGGGGACCGGACGCCGGGTCTTCCGGATCGCGCCGATCCACCACCACTTCGAGATGCTCGGCTGGGAGCAGGTGACGGTCGTGATCAGGTTCTGGATCATCGCCGGCCTCTGCGTCGCCGCCGGGCTCGGCGTGTTCTACGCCGAGTGGGTGGCGGGCATCTGATGGCGGCCCGATGAACCCCGAGCACCTCGGGCGCCACGACTCCTGGACCGGCGTCCGCGCCGTCGTCGCGGGCTTCGGGGTCTCCGGCTTCGCCGCCGCCGACAACCTGAACCACCTCGGCGCGAGCGTGATCGCCCTGGACGAGTCGGACGCCGGCGATCGCGGGGAGAAGGCCGAGCTCCTGCGGGTGCTCGGCGCCGACGTGCGCCTCGGGCCCGGCAGCACCGACCTGCTCCCTGACGACGTCGACCTCGTCGTCACCTCGCCGGGCTGGCGGCCGGACGCCCCCCTCCTCGCCCAGGCCGTCGAGCGCGGGATCCCCGTCTGGGGCGAGGTCGAGCTCGCGTGGCGGCTGCGCGACCCCGCGCACCCGACACCGTGGCTGTGCGTGACCGGAACCAACGGCAAGACCACCACCGTGCAGATGCTCGACTCGATCCTGCGCGCTGCCGGGCTGCGCAGCATCGCCGTCGGCAACGTCGGGCTGCCGATCGTCGAGGCCGTCATGGACCCCGAGCCCTACGACGTCTTCGCGGTCGAGCTGTCCAGCTTCCAGCTCCACTACACCTCCTCGATGAGCGCCGAGTCGGCCGCTGTCTTGAACGTCGCCGAGGACCACCTGGACTGGTACGACTCGATGGCGCAGTACGCCGCCGACAAGGGCCGCATCTTCGAGCGGGTCCAGCGCGTGTGCGTCTACAACGTCGCCGACCCCGAGACCGAGCGCCTGGTGCGCGAGGCCGACGTGCAGGAGGGCGCCCGCGCCGTCGGCTTCACCCTCGGCATGCCCGCGGTCGGGATGGTCGGCCTCGTCGAGGACATCCTCGCGGACCGGGCCTTCATCGAGCAGCGCGCATCGAGCGCCGCCGAGCTCTGCACCGTCGACGACCTGTCGCTCCACTCACCGGGAGGGGCGGCCCCGCACACCGTGGCCAACGCGCTCGCCGCCGCGGCGCTCGCGCGGGCGCACGGCGTCTCCC
>JBAWHI010000016.1:0-5861 GCA_049593675.1 Nocardioides sp. | reverse complement strand
CAGATCGGCAGGTAGCGCTCCCCCGACACCTCGCGCAGCAGCACGATCGGTTGGTTGGAGGGCATCTCGACCCGGACTCCCATCACATCTACCTCGCGCACGTCCACCACCCTACTCCGGTGCGGATGCCGCCCCGGAGCCGTGCGGGCGGCGCTTCGACGCCGGCGACTCAGCTCGAACGCAGGCCGATCTTGACCAGGGTGGCGTGCAGGCGCACGGAGAGGGCGGCGATCTCCGAGACGGTGTCCTCGGCGCGGGCGCGAGCCGCAGTGTCGCGGCCGGCCTTGTGCGGCGCCACCACCTGGTCGACGAGCCCGACCTCGCGGTCGGCGGCGGTCTTGAAGGCCCGCAGGTGTCGCGGCTCGAAGCCGAAGTCGGCGAGCTCTCGGGCCGTCTGCGCGATCACGAGCGCGTCGGTGTCGTAGTGCCCGGTGCCGGCGCGCGGCGTGATCAGGCCGTACTGCTCGAGCTGCTCGAGCAGGTCCTCGCTGATCTCGGCGATCTTCACCAGCTCACGGCGCGAGAGCCGGAGGTTGTCGCGGCGCTGGAACGACGCGGCACTGGGCAGGCCGTCCGCGGCGAGCGCCACCGTCGGCACGGTCGGGACCACCGGATCGATCGGCGGCGGCTCCAGGCCGCGGTCGATCGCGTCGAGGTGCTCGCCGATCACCCGCAGCGGGAGGTAGTGGTCGCGCTGCATGCGCAGCACGTAGCGCAGCCGGTCGACGTCGGCGTGGGAGAACTTCCGGTAGCCCGCCGGAGTGCGCTCGGGCTTGATCAGCCCCTTGTCCTCGAGGAAGCGGATCTTGGGGATCGTGATGCCGGGGAAGTCCGGCCGCAGCTGATCGAGGACCTCGCCGATGTTCATCCTCGCGCGAGCCGAGGAGGACGCGCCCGAGGCAGCGGTCATCGGGGGCTCACCCGCTCGGGTGTCCCGAGAAGAACACCAGGCGGTACTTGCCGATCTGCACCTCGTCGCCGTCGGTGAGCCGCACCCGATCGATGCGGTCGCGGTTGACGTAGGTGCCGTTGAGGCTCCCGACGTCGCTGACGGTGAAGGTGTCGCCGTCGCGGTGGAACTCCGCATGCCGGCGCGACACGGTCACGTCGTCGAGGAAGATCTCGCTGTCCGGGTGACGACCGGCGCTGACCGCGTCGGCGTCCAGCAGGAAGCGACTGCCCGATCCGGGTCCGCGCTGGACCACGAGCAGGGCCGACCCGGTCGGAAGCGCGTCGACCGCCGCGGCGTCGACGGGGTTCAGCTGGCGATCCGAGGTCTCGGTCTTCTCGCCGGTGCCGATCGCGATCGTGGCGGTGGACTCGCCGAGTCCCTCCGCGGGTGCCGGCGCAGGCGTCTGGGCGACGTCGTCGGGCGCTGCGACGCGGGTGCCGCACTGCGAGCAGAAGCGGGCGTCGTCGGGGTTCTGCTTGCCACATGCTGTGCAGAACGGCATCGGTCAGTCCTTCCGCAAACCCTCAAGGCCGGGCTGAGGTTGATGGTTGCCCCGAACCTATCAGCCGGATCCGAGTGATCAAGCCGGATCCGGCACGTCGGGGCCGATCGGGATCGGGGTCAGGAACCCAGGGTCGCCTGGTAGGCCGTCGCGTCGAGCAGGCCGGCCACGGCCCCGGCGTCGGCCGGCACCACCTCGAAGAGCCAGCCGCCGCCGTACGGGTCGTTGTTGACCAGCTCGGGGGTGGCGTCCAGCGCGTCGTTGCGGGCGACCACCTCGCCGGTGATCGGCGCGTAGACGTCGCTGACCGACTTGGTCGACTCGAGCTCGCCGCAGGTGCTGCCGCCCTCGACGGTCTCCCCCACCTCGGGCAGCGACACGTAGACGATGTCGCCGAGCGCGTCCTGCGCGTAGTGGGTGATGCCGATCCGGATCGAGCCGGCGACCTCGCCCGGCTCGCGCACCCACTCGTGCTCGATCGTGTACTTCAGCTCGTCGGGGTACATCGGGTCTCCTCAGGTGACAGGGGTGAGCAGGGACGTTACTGGGCCGGCACCGGCTCGGCGAAGTCGGCCCGGCCGGGTTCGACGACGCTCTCGATGTCGATCGAGGCGAGCTCGTCGACCGTCACGGACGCGCCGTCGTCCTCGAAGAGGTCGCGCGGTCCGTCCGGGAACTCGATGCCGGAGTCGGCCAGGGTGTGCGGATCGCCGATCGCGTCGATGACGTACGGCGAGGTCACCAAGGTGCCGTCGACCAGCAGGCCGCCGGAGGCGTCCTCGATCGCGGTGTCGGCGACGACGCGGACCTCTCCGTTGATCTGGATCGACTCCGCGCCGGCGGTGCGCAGCTCCTGGATGGTGTCGACCATGCTCTGGACCGCGACCGGCCCGGTCTCCTCGGTGACCGTCACGCGGATGCCGGGACCGGTGACGGGGACCAGCCCGGCGAGGATCGCGAGGTTCGCGGCCTGCTGCTCGGCCTGCGCCAGCGCTGCCTCGCGCGAGCCGCTGCTCGAGAGCAGGTCGTCGCGGGTGCGCTGGAGCCGCTCGATCTCGGACTCGGCTCGCTGCGTGGTGCCGGCCAGCCCGGTCAGCACGTCGATGAGGTCCTGCTCGCGCAGGCCCGCGTAGGAGTTGTCGACCTGGGTGAACCGGACCTGGGTCACCGCGGCGTAGCCGAGCAGCGCCAGCAGGACCGCGACCACGACCTGCCCGCGGGTCGGGTGGAGGAGCGCGCCCCACAGCCGGTCGCGCCCGCTCGCCGACTCCTCCTGGCCGGAGCCCTCCCGGTCGGGCGGCTCCTGGTCCGGGGGCTGCAGCTCGCGTCCGTCAGGCATGGAAGAGATGCCTCCGGATGGCGGCGACGTTGGAGAAGATCCGGATCCCGAGCACCACGATCACGCCGGTCGACAGCTGGCCGCCGACGCCGAGCTTGTCGCCGAGGAAGACGATGCCGGCGGCGATCACCACGTTGCTCACGAACGACACGACGAAGACCTTGTCGTCGAAGATGCCGTCCAGATAGGCACGCAGGCCCCCGAAGACGGCGTCGAGCGCCGCGACGACGGCGATGGGGAGGTAGGGCTCCAGGCCGAGCGGCACCTCCGGCTGGAAGAGCACTCCCAGCAGGATGCCGGCCAGCAGTCCGAGCGCGGCGATCACTGCGGTGCCTCCTTCAGTGGCTGATCCGTGTTCTGCTCCGCCGTGCCCTCCACGGCCGAGCGCAGCCGCGCCACCCGCTGCGGCGCCGCGGGCAGGGTGAGCTCGTCGACATTGTCCATGGTCCACGGGAAGCCCAGCGACTCGACGATCGCACGGAACCGCAGGCCACTCGAGGTCTGCATCAGGTTCGCCTGGAGGGACTTCTCGTCGCCGATCGCCTGCACGACGTACGGCGGGGACAGCGACCGGTTGTTGATGCGGATCGCGGTGCCGGAGTTGCGGATCGCGGACCGAGCGGTGAGGCGGTGACCGTTGATCGAGATCGCCTCCGCGCCCGCCCCCCACAGCCCGTCGACCAGGGGGCGCAGATCGCGGTCGCGGACGAGCTCGCCGGAGGGTGCGTCGTTGACGGTGACCCGGACGCCGGGACCGATGACGGCGCCGAAGCCGGTGCTGGCCGCCAGCCGCTCGGCACGAGCCTCGGCGGTGACCTGCTCGGTGGTGACGGCGTCCAGCCCCGACCGGAGCCCGATGTTGAGCTCGCGCAACCGCACGATCTGGCGCTGCAGCTCCGAGAGGTCCTCGCGCCCGGAGTCGATCTGCGAGATCAGCGTCGTCCGGCTGGCGCTCTCGACGCCGGCCCGCTCCGACGTCTGCACCGCGGCCACCGCGACCAGGAGGCCGAACGCCCCGGCGACCACGGCGGCGACCCGGTGCGACCCGCGCCGACCGCCCTCGGAGTCACCTCGCTTCCGCTCGGCGACATGCTGGTAGTCCTCGTCCAGGGACTGCTGGGTGATCAGCGTCAGCAGCGGCGTGTGGACCCGGTCGTCGGGTGGTGCGGCGGTGTCAGGCATCGGTCACCGCCGAGCGGCGCTCGGTGGTGCGCAGCAGGGTGCGCACCTGCCAGGCATAGAGGATCCCGACCCACCAGTACAGGCCGATGCCCCAGATCGCGAAGGCCCAGCCGAACACGTTGGCCAGGGTCGCGACCGTGCCGTCGCCATCGCCGAGGAGGAGCAGCGGGAAGGCGTAGAGGAGGTTGAAGGTGGCGGCCTTGCCGAGGAAGTGGACCGGCAGCGCGCTGTAGCCGCGGGTCCGCAGCAGCGGGACCAGCCCCCACAGGAGCAGGTCGCGCAGCGGGAGCGAGAGCGCCACCCACCACGGGATGACCTCGCGCAGGGCCAGCGCCACGACGACGGCAAGGATGTAGAGCCGGTCGGCCACCGGGTCGAGCACCTGCCCCACCGTCGACGTCTGGCCGAGCCGGCGCGCGAGATAGCCGTCCAGGAAGTCGGTGACGCCCATGAGGGCCAGCAGCACCAGCGCCCAGCCGTCGGCCTCGGGGCCGAGGACCAGCCACAGGAACACCGGCACCCCGGCCAGCCTGAGCATGCTGAGCAGGTTGGGTACCGTCCACACGCGGTTGCGCGTCGAGTCGTCCGCCACTGCTCGCCTGTCTCTCACCGGTCCCTGCCGACGCCACCCTAACGGCGGACGTGGCACGACTCTCCATCACGCGCCGCGAGCCGCCGTCGCTCGGGTCCGCTCCTAGACCGGGTCCTCGTGATGGGCCGCGTCCCGGATCTCGCCGACCAGCTCCTCGATGACGTCCTCGAGGGTGGCCAGCCCCAGCGTGGTCCCGTCCACGTCGACGACCCGGGCCATGTGCGCACCGCGACGCTGGAGCGTCTCGAGGGCGTCGTGGAGCAGGTCCTCGGCCCGCACGGGAGCGAACGGACGGATCCACTTGTCCTCGACCGACCGCTGCCGGCGCTCCTCGTCGGTCTCGAGCACGTCCTTGATGTGCAGGTAGCCCAGGACCTCGCCGTCGTCGACCACCGGGAACCGGCTGAAGCCGGTCGCGGCGCACAGCGCCTCGACCGCGGTCACAGTCGCGCCCCGCGAGACGGTGGTGAGCGACTCCGGCGCCATCAGCACCGAGGCGACGGTCTTCTCGGTGAAGCCCAGCGCCCCGGCGAGCCGGTCGTACTCGTCGGCCGCGAGCAGGCCCTCGCCGCGCGACTGCTCGACGAGCGCGGCGACCTCCTCGCGGGTGTACGTCGAGCTCACCTCGTCCTTCGGCTCCACCCGCAGCAGTCGCAGGACCCCGTTGGCCGCGGCGTTGAGGGCGACGATCAGCGGCCGGAGCACGGTGACGACCGCGAGCAGCAGCGGTCCGAGGACGAGCGCGGTGCGGTCCGGGCCCGCGAGGGCGATGTTCTTGGGCACCATCTCGCCGAGCACGACGTGGAGGGACACCACGATGAGCAGCGCGATCACGAACGCGATCGGGTGCAGCAGCCCGTGCGGCACGTGCAGCGCCTCGAGGCCGGGCTCGATCAGGTGGGCCACGGCCGGCTCGCCGACGGCACCGAGGCCGAGCGAGCAGATCGTGATGCCCAGCTGGGCGCCGGCCATCATGAGCGACACGTTCTCCATCGCGTGCAGCGTCGTGCGCGCCAGCCGCGATCCTTCCTGGGCCCGCGGCTCGATCTGGCTGCGTCGAGCCGAGACCAGCGCGAACTCGGCCCCGACGAAGAAGGCGTTGAAGGCCAGCAGGACGAGGGCGATCGCGATCGCGGCACCGGCGCTCATCGGGCCTCCCCCCGAGCATCGTCCCGGCCCTTGGTGCGGTCCTCGGTGCGGTCCTCGGTGCGGTCCTCGGTGCGGTCCTCGGTGCGGTCCTCGGTGCGGTCCTCGGTGCGGTCCTCGGTGCGGTCCTCGGTGCGGTCCTCGGTGC